>JAJFFD010000091.1 GCA_021776805.1 Planctomycetota bacterium | reverse complement strand
TCTCTGGCTGGCAAGCCTGCCGCCGCGGTGCTGCGGAGTTATCTGCGCAGCATGCTGCGCTTCTTCCACAAGCACCGCCGCCTCTTGCGCCATCTCAGCCTGAGAACCCGCGGCGATGAGCGCTACCCGATGCTGTCACAGGTGCAGGACTTCAATCGCTTCGCCCACGGCATGCTCTGTGCGCGCCTACTCGAGCGAGAGGAAGAGCTGAGCCACCCTGACCCGGAAAGAGCGGCACAGTTCGGGATCATGATGGTCTCCGCCGCTGCCAGGGAAATGGTTCTCTTCTCTACTCAACGCAACAATCTCTCCTCCGCCCGAGGCGCAGAGCTGGAGCAGGAACTCCTGCGTGCTTTCTGTGGCTACCTCGGCTGTGACCCCAGGATCTCCAATGACAATTCTTAGCGCCCCGAGCGCCCGCTCCCTCGCTCTCCTCGCTAGTTGCTGCCTGCCAGCAAAAGGCCAGTCCCCAAATATCTCCGAGCTGAGCGAACTCACCGCGAGCTATCGATCTTCGGACGATCCTGGTGGAGTGCTAGCAGCGGCGATCGATGGGGACCTCGTCCACCTGGAAAGCTTCGGCCTTCTCAGCGCCGGCAAGCCCGAGCCAATCACGGCAGATTCACGCTTCTACATCGCTTCGACGGCGAAGATGTTCACCGCCTCCTGCGTGCATCTTCTCGCCGAGGCGGATCAGTTGGATCTGGACGAGAGGCTCAGCACCTACCTTCCCGAGCTCACCGAAGCGGCTCCGGGAATCACCCTTCGACAGATGCTGCATCACCGCAGTGGTCTGCGTGACTTCTATGAGATGGGCTTCCTCCTCGCCTGGGACCTAGAAGAACCACCGCCGCGGGATGAAGTCGTTGCTCTCATCGCTAGACAGCGCGGTTTGAACTTTGCTCCCGGCAGTTCCGCCATGTACTCGAACAGCAACTATCTGCTGCTGGCAATGGTGGTCGAGAAAGTTTCTGGCATGCCATTCGAGGACTTCGCCGAGAAGCGACTCTTCGCAGAACTGGGTATGACCAACACCGAGTTTGGTATCCCTGACCCGACCGAAACCAGCAACCTGGCCACCCCCCACATCAATGGAGCAAAGGGCTTTGAGCCGCGCAGTCTACGCAATCGCCTGCTAGGCGCCGGCGGCGCTTGGAGTACCGCCGAAGACCTTCTCCGCTTCGCCCGGATCTTCTACGCAGACCGATGGAGCAATCTGGCAGCCGCTCTCACTGCCGGACCTGAACTGGACGCGTCCCAATGGCTGAGTCCGATCCTGGGAGACTATCGAGCTGGCATCATGCACCGCGACCCGGGCGGCATCGATGTCTTCTTTCACTTTGGCGGTTACATGGGAGCTCAAGCAAATCTGCTCATCGTCCCTGAGCTCGGCCTGAGCATCGCCGTAGTTACCAACCGTCAAGATATCCCGGTTCAAAATCTGGGAATGGCAGTAGCTGCAGTCCTCGGCGCCGAAGCCAGTGAAGAACCGGCAGCAAGCAAGGGCGTCGGCTCCCCGGCGAACATGCGCAGCCTCATGCGCGGCGGGCCGGCGGGGGCGGTTGCCATACTGACTATCCAAGGACAGCGCGGCGTCTTCCAGGGGCTAGGAATGGACCTTCGCCTGGCGCCACTTGACCCCCAGAGACTCAGGGTGAGGGATGCCTCCTTCCCAATGGAGATCGCTCTCGACAAGGATACCCGCCAGGTCGAGCTGCGCAGTCCTGGCAAGAACCCCCAGGTCTATGCGGCGATAAGCATGGATCCCTTCACGGCGCCGGATGCTGAAGCCACCGCAGGCCTCTACTACAGTGCAGAACTCGATGCTGAGTTGGAGCTCTTAGTCGAGGGCAAGCAATTGGCCCTGCGCGATCGCGGCTACGCCATACCAGTTCTGCCATTCAGGGCGCTGAGCCGCGACGTTCACGTGAGCTCTGGGCGAGTCATGATCCTCATCGAGGTGGAACGTGGGCAGGATGACGAGATCCTCAGCCTCATCCTGGGCACAAACCGGGCACAGGGGATTCGCTTCGTGAAGCGTTGAAGCTAGCGCCGATCGGCGATCAAGGTGAAGTGCTCGAGCGGCTCTCCCGCTTCGCCCGGCACGGAAGCGAACTGCTCCACGTGGGTCGACTCGTGCACCACTTGGAAGCCCAGCACCGGCAAGTACTGACGAAGAAGCTCAGGGGAGATATGCCACCAGGTGTGCACCATCTGGTTGTCACGATTCGGCACTAGACGCAGGTCGGCGGCGCCGCCCTCGACTTGCTGCCGATCGTGCTGCTCCACGATCACCAGGCGTTCGTCCGTGATCTGCGCACAGTTGGCGATGATCCCCAATGGATCCCGGTTGTGCAGGAGAACTGCCGCCATGGTCGCGATCTGAAAGCGTCCCAGTTCTTTGGGTAGGTGATAGGCGCTCCCGTAATGCACGCGAGCCTTGGACTGTACTGCGGCATGGGCATACCAAAAGCCGTTGCGTTGCCGATGCATGTACTCCCGCTGCCCCTCGAGCCACTCGTCGAACTGCGGATGCTGGTAGGGCACGTAGTCCCAGGGCTTGTCCTCCGAAAGCTCCACGCAGACCATTTCCGCCCCGCGCTTCTCCATCTCGAAGGTCAGAAAGCCACTGCCTGGACCGATCTCCAGCACCCTCTTGCCGGCGAAGTCAACCGGCCCCAGGTACTCATCCACAGAGGAACGGAGGTCGAAAAAACCATGCACCTCACCGTGACCGGGGATGTCCATGGAGTGGTAATAGCTGCACTGCTCGGGGTCAGTGATCTCTCGAGGCTCGGCGTAGAGGGCATCTACCATGGTCTTGGAAGGCTAGCGACTGACTAAGCGCCCCCGGATGGCTCCCCAGCCAGCGATCGCTCACGCCCACGGGCAGCCAACTTTTCCGGCGTAGTACGCCAGCGGCGATGAATCCACCCCCACTGCTCCTTGTGTGCATGGATCATCTCCTCCATGGCCGCGCTCCATGCCACGGTGAGACGAGTGATCTCCGCCGCCCGAGAATGGGAACGCGACTGATCGGGATAGATCGGATCACCATGAATGAGCTCGAATGGAAGACCTTCGTCCTTGCGCACCAGTGCCATAGGCAAAATCGGGACATCCACAGCCAGCGCAAGTTGGGCCGGTCCAACCGGGGTGTAAGCCTGATGTCCGAGGAAATCGATGAACATACCAGGGACTTGCGAACTGTCTTGATCCGGCGCGATGCCGAGAACCTTGCCTTGCTTGAGCAACTTCAGGCATTCGGCGACCACCTGAATGGGCCTCGCATCTGTGTAGATCGGCTGAAAGCCCATGCGTTTTTGGGCGTCATCGATGATGGCGCTCAGATGTGGGTTGGGCTGCCGTTTGGCGATGGCATGACAGGGACCACGCCCCCCTGGAAGAGAGCTCGCCCAGGTCGCCAGCAGGAGCCAATTGCCAAGGTGCGGCGTCACGCCGATCCAGCCCTTCTCAGAGCGAGCCTCCAGTTCGGCAACGACTCTTTTGGCGGAGGCATCCTCGATACGCCCATCCAGGAATCGCCCACCATGCTTGTGGGCGCCGAGACACTCGATCAGGAACTCGGGCAAGCTGCGAAACATCCGGTCGAGGATCTTGCGCCGTTCTTCCGCGCTGAGCTGCTCACCATAGACCTTGATGAGATTGTTCTCCGCCCTCTCGCCATGGCGTCTTCGCGATACCGGCACGACGACCCGGGCAAGGCAGCGAACGAACCAGAGAGGCAATCTGGGGACGATCAAGTACCCGCCCCGGTACAAAACACCGTAGAAGCTGCGGCGAACCCAGCGCAGAAAGCGATACACCGGTCGGTTGCGCAAAACCACCGCTCCCGCTCGCCGGGGTTGGTGAATGCTGGCTCCTCGGTAAACCGTCTGCGTCATCGCCCCAGCTTGTGTATAGCTCACCAGTAGACGGGTCAAGGCTTGGACAGGCAGGACAATTGGGGTCCAATACCAAGCCATCCCAGGGACAGGGGTCATAGCCCATGAGCAAACCTAGCGATCCTCGCGCGGAGGAACTTCGGCGCCTGTCCCCAGAAGCCCCCGGTCTCTCCTCCTGGCAGCGCCTCTGCTCTCAGGACTGTTGGCAGGACCCCACTCTACTGCGCATGGCGGAGTATCTGGATGAGCCGGAGACAATCCAGCTCTTCGCCGAGCACGAGGCCTCGGAGGCTTATCCCAGGGAAGTCCTCGGCCGCCTCCGAGAGCTGGGCCTCAACGAGATTCTCGCCCCCCGTGGCGGGACGGCACGCTTCACCGTCTTTCACATGTGCGCCCTGAACGCGATGGCGGCTCGGCGGGACACCAGCGTTGCGGTCACCCTCAGTGTCAACTGTCTCGGCCTCCTGCCCGCCTACCTAGCCGCCACCAGCGAGCAGCTCGAGGCGATCAGCAGTTGCATAGAAGCTGGCAGCTTCTCCTCCCTACTCCTCTCCGAGCTAGAACACGGCAGCAACATACTGCGTAATCAGGCTCGGGCGATGCGAGGCAAGCTGAACGCCGCCGGTGAATTCGTACCCGTAGCTGATGCCGAGCCCTGCACCCACTACCGACTCGAAGGCGAGAAACACCTGATCAACGGCGCCACCGAACATGGTCTCATGTTCGCCTGTCTGCGAACTCGCAACTTCGACCGCTACACCGCGGAGTCCGAGGTCAGCGATCCCATGCAGGCCCGTGGGGACTTCAGCCTCTTTTGGCTCGAAAGAGGGCCAGGAATGACGCCGGTCGATCGTTATCACACACTGCCGGCAAGGGCGGCAGATATCTCCGGGCTCAGATTCGAAAACTGCATAGTCGCTGCTGATCGGGTTATCGGCAGAGAGGATGCGGGTCTCACGATCATCCACAAGACCCTCATGCTCTCCCGGGGTGGAGTCTCTGCCCTTGCCTCCGGCTGTCTGAGTCGCGCTCGAGACATGGCCATGACCTATGCACAACGGCGCAATGTGTATGGCGACCCGATCGTGAACCTGGGCGCGATCTCCGATCACCTGATGCGCATGGAAGCCCTGGACACGATCGTGGCAGCCATGTCCCTGAAGGCAACGAGCATGATGAACGCTCTTGGCCTGGCAGCATCGCACTACACCTGTGTCGCCAAGTTGATGGCCTGCAGATTGGCCGAAGAGGGTGTTCGCGAGGGCCAGGTGATTCTCGGGGCACGCTCCCTACTCCGCGAATTGCCCTACGAGCGAGTCATTCGCGACATCAATCTCTTCGGCATCTTCGACGGAACCAGCCACGTGATGCTCGAAGAACTCGCTTCCCGCCTCGCTCTCGAAGCGAGAGGCTGGGCACAGCAATCTGCGAGCGCCGAGAACCTGGATACCATCGCCGAGCTCGGACAGAGCTATCGCCAAGACTCACAGCCGATCATCGATGTACTGCGGAGCTTCCGCCGCCCGGTGATCCATCCCCTGGTACAGCACTTCGAAGCCATGGATGCGCTCTCCCAGCGACTCTCCCTGGCCCCCCTCGCAAACTGCACCAGGACCCTCTTCCGCATGGTTCAGGCACTTGTCCACAACGGCATCTGGAAGGCCGATCAGGGCACCCGTCTGGCGGCCGCCGAGATCTTCGCAACCCTGGAGGTGCTCTCCGCTACCGCGGAGGTCTGTGACCCGGAGATCAGATCCGCCCTCGGATTGCGGCCGCCGGCGGAACATGACCCGAGCTGGGACGAGCCCTTCCTGGCATTCGCGATCTCCTGGCTTGGAGCTCGCAACCTGTCAAACCTGCGTCAACTACTGCTGCGCAGCGGACTGGACAAGGACGCTCAGCAAGCCGAGTTGGCTGCTCTGATCGTCGCCGAAGGAGACCTTCTAGCGAAGCAGAACGCCTTACGAGAGCAATGTCGGCATGCTCTGACAGCTGCCAACAGCCGCTGCCTTGGCTAGACCGAGTCTCCCCGGGCTAGTCACCGGTGCCGGCTTGACGCCGGACGAATTCGAGCACGTCCCCAACCGTGACCAGCTTGGCCGCTTCGACCTCGGGGACATCCGTCCCCAGCTTCTCTTCCAGAGTCATCAGCAGCTCGAGAGTCAATACCGAGTCCAGATCAAGGTCCTGAATCAGCCTCGCCTCCGGGCGCAATTCAGCCTCTGGCACTCGGCAAACTTCGCTGAGAATCTGCAAGACCTCTTCTGACTTCAGCATTGAGGGGGCTCTTCTATCCGCTGATCCCGTTGTCTCCATAGAGAATCCAAGTTCTCTTGCAGGAAGAGCTCTCGCAACTTGGAGCGCTGGACCTTACCGCTGCTCGTCTTGCTGATGCTGCCGCGTCGAACGAATAGAACGTCATAGGGGATGAATCCGAAGCTCCTGGCGATTTTGTCGCCAAGCTGCCTGTTTCTCGCGGCGAGTAGCTCCGAATCGCCCTCCTGGGTCTCGATGACCAGGACGACTCGCTCACGATCCTCGATATCCACAGCGAAGGCAGCACTGCGCCCCCCTGAGGCCTCGTCGGGCAGTTCGGCCAAGGCCTCGATCTCGTCAGGGTCGATATTGACCCCATCGACGATGATCAGGTCCTTGTAGCGGCCGGTAATGTAGAGCTCACCATCCCGCAGATAGCCACGGTCACCGGTCTGCAGCCAAGCATCACTCCGGGAATGGTCTTCGTCCACTCCAGCGTAGCCAGAGAACAGGCTGCTGCTGAAGACGACGATTTCTCCCTGCTCCCCCTCCGGCATGACCTTGCCATCTCGGCTACGGATCTCGATCTTGGTCTCGGGGATCGCTCGTCCACAAGAAACATTTCCATCGTCGATTCGCGGCATCCGTCGACCATTGCCAAAGGTCACCGCCAGGGTCGTCTCCGCCATGCCATAGCAGGGCACGAAGGACTCGGGGCGGAAGCCGACCGCTGCGAAGCGATCGGTGAACAGCGCCAAAGTCTCGGCTCGTACACGTTCTGCGCCACATCCGGCCAGTCGCCATCGCGAAAGATCCAAGCCAGCCAGCTGATCCTGACCGATCTTCTGCACGCAATTCAGATAAGCAAAGTTTGGAGCGTTGCTGACAACCGATCCGGGTAGAGCCGAGATCGCTTGCAGCCAGGTGCGCGGGCGAGCGACGAAGGTCTCCGGTTGCATGACATGCAAATCGCTGCCGAGGGCCAGAGAACCGAACAGGCCTCCGACCAAACCCATGTCGTGATAGAAGGGCAGCCAGGTCACAATGGAATCTTCACGCCTTACTTCACCTGCAGCGATCGTATTACGGGCGTTGGCCACCAGGGCACGGTGCGAAATCCGCACCGCCTTTGGCTGCCTGGTCGAACCACTGGTGAGCTGGACAAAGGCCACGGACTCCGGATCGACTTCACGATGCAGGACTCCGCTCGCTCGCTGACTCTCCGGATCCGGCGGAATAATGAATGGCACCCCAGTCGCCTCGCCGACCTCGGCTTGGGCCAAGAGCAGGCTGCCTGGAAACTCACGAAACAGCGCCTGCATCCGCTCTCGGAAGGACTCCAGCCCACCCAGGGCTCGAGGGGGAGCAAGACAGCAAGGCACGCGGCCAACAGCGATAGCCCCCAGGAAGCACTCGATCAGTGCATGGGAATTCGCCAGCTGCATAAAGACGAAACCGCTGCCCTCAGATCCCGCCGCCAACAGCTGCTCGCCGATCCTGCGACTGCGATGCAGGGTCTCAGCCCAGCTGCGACCTTCCTGCCGGCGACCGCGTCGATCGTAGACGAAGACGGAACCGGCGCCTGGTGCCTCGAGGGACGCTAGAAGATCAGGGATGCCGACCATGGATATGAGTTAGCTAGCTTGGACCTGGGGAGCCTTTTCCCTGGCAGTCGAGGACATCGAAGGTTCACAGGCCGGAGGCAAACCGTCCGCTCCGATCACCATTCCTGGTGGATTGATTCTGAACCTTCTCCCTCCCCAAAACCACTGTTCTGGGTAGGCGAGAATCGCGGCAGAGAGGGCTTTGTTCATCCGGGCAAGAATGGCGGTCACATCCGCATCCCGATTCGTGCTGAGCTCATGGCTAAACAGATCCCAAAGATGAAACTTGTAGCGGAGACGCCCAACCCGATGGACAGAAACGATCGCCATCGGCAGCCCTGTAGCCAGCTGGAGCATGGCTGGCATGCTGGTGGTAGATCCGAGGGTTCCTAGAAAGGGCACGAAGACCGGCTTGTGCTTGGTGTACTCGTCAGCGGCGAGACCGACCACCTCGCCACGATCGAGGGCCTTCTTCATGGGCCAAACCGAGCCCCACTTGGTGAGCAACTCTTGGCCACCACTCGCCCGGGTCTCATTGAGCAGGTCGGCGATCGCCTGGTTTTTTGAATCGCGAAAGACTCCGGTGACTGGCATCCCGCTGAGGGCTGCAACATGCCCGGTCAACTCAGCCACGCCGATATGCCCCGTAATGCAGAGGAGCCCTTCGCCAGGGGTCAGTTGAGCCTGCAAGTGCTTCAGATCGGAGATATCGACGTACTCCTCGAGATTCTCCTGAGTGATCTTCGGCATTCGCGCAAAGTCCACGAGCAGGCGCAGCATGTGCCGGGCCCAGGACAGGCGCAGCCGTCGTGCGAAGCTCTTGGTCAGCTCTTCGCGGTAAACGATCCGCAAATTGCGGTGCACCCCCCGCCCCACGCGCTTCTCGCGCAGCCATGAGCCGGCGACCAGAAACAGGGAACAGAGGTCGGCCAGGAAGTAGGCAAACCAGCCAGGAACGCAGTTAAGCGCTCTGTGGGCGATCCGCACCCCCCAAGCCGCCATGGACTGACCGATCGTAATCTTGTTGCTTGCTTGCAGGGCCCTGTGTTCCTCAGAAGACAAGGGCCAGATTGTGCTGCTTCCTGGGTACATGGGAAGCCTCCGGGGCAATATTCGCCCCGGATTCGCGAGCGCCGAAGCGTCTAGGGGCGTGCCCATGCCTCACCTATGCCGATCACCACGAGCACCGGCGGAGAGCTGATGGGATTCTCATCTTGCGATCGATCATGGGTTCAAGCTCCAGGATACTCCTGCCTCAGCCAATCTTCCCCTCGTAGAGAGTTCTCTCGGCCGCTCTCACCAAGAGCAGTCCCTTCTCTACCCGGATGGAAACCGATTTGACCTCCGGGTCGATGGCGAATCCCTGCACCGGACTGCCATCTATTTGGAGACTGCTGGCTGCAATGCGGATTTCATGGGCCCCCACATCGATGATCACGGTCTTCTTCTCCTGATCGTGGCTAAGCCTGACCGTTCCAGTATCAGAGGATACGGCGAAGACTCGCCCCGAGGGCAGGGTCAATTGACCGCTGCTCATGACCCCAGGCCAAAAAAACCAGACCAGGGTAGAGGCAGCAGCAATGAGGAAGAAGGTGGCGAGACCGGCTTTCATTTTGCCAAGCCTAGCGCTTCTCCTTCTAACTGGCAGGAATCCGCCTCGATGGCGAGAATGGACCAGATGAATGGCGACCCGAATCGGCCAATGATTCTCCGCAGCGAAGACAGCAGCAGCTTGCTGCGAGTCAACCGCTCATTTACCGAGAATCTCGGCCTCGATGTGGAGGCACTGGAGGCGGCACCCCTCCGCGAGTGGATTCACCCGGAGGATCAGTCCGCATTTGCAAAGATCAGTGATTCAGAGCAAGAGATCCTAGCCAGGCATCGCGGCGGCGATGGGACTTGGCATCACTTCGCCTGGCGCGCCAGGCAGCACAAGAACGCCCTTGTATTCCTCGGTCGATCGCAATCAGAGGCCGAGTTCATAGAGAGATCAGACCCCGTACTCGGCTCACCCTTCCGGGCTTCCCTCGCGGAGACTCTCGAAGCCATGGCCAGAATCGTCGAGCGAAAGAACCCGGGTTTGAGGTGCTCGATCCTGCTGATGGATGATAACGGCGAACAAGTCACGGTCGGCGCAGGACCGAGTCTTCCGGCGGAGTACAACGCTGCAGTCGAAGGGCTCCGCATCGGCCCCGGAGTTGGCTCCTGCGGAACAGCGGCCTACTGGAACGAGGCGGTCGTTGTGGAGAACATCCAGGAAGACCCACTTTGGAGCGAGCTCCTCGAGGCCGCAGAACTGGCTGGGGTCTCAGCCTGTTGGTCCCAGCCCATTATCGGGACCGATGATCAGGTCTTGGGTGCGATGGCGCTGTATGACGAGAAGCCGAGCACACCGACCAGACATCAGATGGACGGCCTCGAAATTGCCGCGCGCATGGTCGGCCTGGCGGTGGAGCGCG
This sequence comes from Planctomycetota bacterium, assembly GCA_021776805.1. Classification (GTDB taxonomy): domain Bacteria; phylum Planctomycetota; class UBA1135; order UBA1135; family UBA2386; genus JAJFFD01. Next base: position 12,868 of record JAJFFD010000091.1, on the reverse strand, counting down.
ACCGACTCGAGGAGCAGTTACGGGAATCGCTGAAAATGGAGGCGGTTGGAGTCCTTGCCGGAGGGGTCGCACACGACTTCAACAACCTGCTGGCGACAGTCCTAGGCAATGCCGAGCTCGCCCTCTCCAGGCTGCCGAAGGAATCGGAGACTACCCCAATGCTGCGCGAAATCGTCAGTGCAAGCGTAAGCGCAACCGGGCTCTGCAATCAGATGCTGGCTTATGCCGGCAGAAGCTCGTTCGCCAAGGAAGCCCTGGAATGCAACTCCCTGGTCAAGGACCTGGCCAGCTTGCTGCAGGTCACCCTATCCAAGAAGGCGACCCTGGAGTTTGACCTCTGCCCATCCAAGCTTGGCATCCATGCGGATCGCAGCCAGATCAGTCAGGTCATCATGAACCTGATTACCAACGCCTCGGATTCGATTGGTAACAACGAGGGACGCATCATCATCGGCACACGAGTCCAGAGCTTCACTGCACAGGATCTGGCCCTGCGCCTTCCCGAGGAAGAGCTCGCATCCGGCGAGTATGCCTGCCTCTGGGTCAGTGACACGGGCACGGGGATCAGCCCGGATGTCATGAGCAAGATCTTCGACCCATTCTTCACCACCAAGCCCAACGGCCGCGGACTCGGCCTCGCAACGGTCAAGGGCATCGTCAAAGCTCACAAGGGTGGGATCACTGTGGACTCATCGGCCGGAAACGGGGCTACGTTTTCGATCCTTCTCTCCCGCTTCCCCATTGAGGACAAGGTCACTCAGGAGCTCCCTGTTAATCCCGAGCATCAGACCGCTCACGTGCTCGTCGTGGATGACGAAGCCGGCGTGCGGGCCGTCCATCAGGACATCCTCGAATCAGCAGGCTACAAGGTGACCTGCGCCTCCGATGGCGAGAAGGCCATCGATCTCTTCCGCCGAGAATGGCAGTCCATCGACTGCGTCCTCTTGGATCTGAGCATGCCAAAGCGGGAAGGGGACGAGGTCTTCATCGAGATGCGCAAGATCAACCCGCAAGCAATCGTCATCCTGAGCAGCGGCTTCGCAGAACAGGAAATCCTGGATCGCTTCCAGGGCAAGGGTCTGGCGGGGGTGGTACAGAAACCTGCACGGATGCATGTCCTGCTTGGCAAGGTCGCGGAAGCGCTGAGTCAAGCGCGGGTGTGAGGGCCCCTTTAGACTCAGGCCCCGCCGAAGCTCGCTGGCACATCTTGCCGGCCCGGTCAGTAAGCCGACTAACGATTAGAGATCGCATCGATCATCGCGTCGAAACGCCAGATCTCCTTGGATTCGCCGCGCACTCGATCGATCTGTAGCAGGATCGAGCCGAAGCCCTCGGTGCTGAGCCCAAGCAGTGAGCCGGTGGTCGGGTCATAGGTCAACTCATCCACCCTGCCCCCCATCAGCGGCCCGACTTCTGTCGCCGCTCCTGTCGCCGTATCCACCGAAAAGAGACGATTACTTGACCCGAGGCCATACAGGACTCCGGCAGAGCTATCGAAGGCCATGCTATTGATATCAAGCCCAAAGGGCCCGACCGGCGAGGCGGCACCGGTGATCAGATCCACACGGAGCAACTGCAAGGCATCCTGGTCAGCGAGGTAGAGAACTCTGGAGTTCGGATCGAAAGTGAGGCCACCCACGAAGTCGAAGCCGAGCTTGCCTATGCCCACGCTGCTCCCTGTCTCGCGATCGAACTCGACGAGTCGGTCGCGGTCGGCTACCCCGTAGTGCACCTGCCGCCGCGGGTCGTAGGCCAGGCTAGACACTCTATTGAAGCCAACATGATTGATGCTCTTGGCCTGTCCACTCATCGGATCGATGTTCAGCAGGGCCGCAGAGCTGCTGTTGTTGCCGTAAAGGAAACCGGCGCCCGAGTTGCATGCCAGGGCGGTGGTACCGGGCATGCCGGTTAGGCCAATGGGAATGGTCCGATTCCCGACAAGGTCAACCTCGAGCATGTAGCCGCCTCGGTTCGCGTTATCGATCGCGTAGAGCTTGCCCGTCAGCGAATCGAAGGTGAGAGCCTCGACATTGCCGCCGGCGACGACCATGACCTCAGTCGATCCGCCATCGCTGGTATCGATGGCAAACAAGGATCTCGTCGTCCGGTCCATTCCATACAGGATCCGCTGCACCGGGTCATAGGTCATGGACCTGATATCTTCGGTGGCCATGAAGCCGATCCTTGTTCCGGTTCCAGTGAGGGGGTCGATGCTGATCAGGCTACTGGTCGCCAGATCACTGCCGTAGAGCAACTGTCGATCCGGATCCCAGGCCAGGCCATGCACATCAGCAAATCCGAGGTCGCCGATGACCCGCCCACGAGCCTTCTCGGTGTCGATGGTGATGAGCTTGTCACCGGCAGTCTCGGTCGCGAACAGAGTCTCCGTGCTCGGATCGAAGGCCATGCCACCGATCGGATTGAAGCCAATCGCTGCATCCGAACTGGCGATGCCGGTAGCACGATCGAAACGCACCAGTTGGTTGCCCGGGCGTGCCACCGAGTAAAAGCTGTCACTCGGGGCGTGGTAAGCCATGGCTGTCATGTTTCGATACGGCGATTCCCCCAGCATCGTGACGGACCCGTCCGTCTTGTCCAACATGACGAATTCGCCGTTATTGGAATTCAGGGAGTACAGTTGGCCGCTGGCGGGCACGATTGCCAAGGCCTTGTAATCCGAGTCGAGCCCTCCACCTACGCGGGTCGATTCCGCAGTCGTCAGGTCAATACACACCAGCTCTGTGCCGCTAGAGCTGCGGACCGCGTAGATGCATTGCCCGATGGGATCATGCACCATGCTGCTAAAGGCAAAGCTGCCTAGATTCCCAATGACGCTGCTATCCCGGCTGTCTGCATCGATGCGGCGGAGATTGCGCTCCTCATCGATGCCATACAGGATTCCCGCAGTCGCATCGATAGTCATGGCCTGCAAGGTGACTCCGCCTTGTAAGTGACCGAGGAGACTTGGTTCGCCCGTGCCCAGATCGACGCTGACCAACTCCCTGGCGCGATCCATGTAGCCGTACATGACGCCACTAGCAGGATCGAAGGCCATCCCAGCCATGTCTCTCAAGCCCGAGAGAGCAGGGCCGGTTCGCTTGTCCACCGACCGGCTGCGATTGTTGGCCACACCAAAGAAGGGCGAACTGCCACTGATGGTGGCAAAGCTGACCAGGCGGTCGGCCGGACTACCGCCGCCGCCTCCGCCACCACCGCAGCTCGTGAGCGTGCTGATCAGAAGGGCGCTGGCAAGGCAGTAACAGGGGGACTTCAGGGCTGAGGGATTCATGGGACCATCTCCGCATCGGCAGGGTTCAGGGCTAGGGATGTCCCAGCAGGGGTAGAAGTTGCAGGCCGAGACCGAAGCGAACAGGAATCCTGGAGAATCCGAGGCTGCAGCGGGCATGAGCCTGAGGGGCTTTGGAGCTATGCTCTTAGAGCGGTTCTGCCGCTTCCCCATGCACGCCGATCCAACCCAGACCTTTGCCCTGCTCCGCGACTGGCATCAAGGGGACCGCCAGGCCCTGGATCGTCTGCTCGAGCGGGATCTGCCCTGGGTTCGGGACTATGTGCGGCGCCGAATCGGCGGACTGCTCAGCGCCAAGGCCGATCCGGATGACTTCGTCCAAGAAGCGGCCATCCAAGCCATGCAATACGCGCCACGCTTCACCATGTCGGATCGGGAGCAGTTTCGCGCCCTCCTTGCGCGAATTACCGAGAACGTGATCCGCGACAAGGTGCAGAGACTGAAAACTGACAAGCGCAACGTGGCCCGGGAAAGGCCAACACCCAGCGACAGTCTTCTGCATCTGGATCCGCCGGTAGGGACGATCACCCGACCAAGTCAGGCGGCCGAACGCAATGAAGAACGACTCTGGATTCGGCTGGCCATCGACCTGCTCGATCCGGAGGAACGTAGCCTGCTTCTCTGGCGCGAGTGGCAGGGCATGAGCTTCGGCGAGATCGCCGAGCGCATGGGCATCAAGGAAGACACGGCGCGCATGCGCTTCAACCGTGCCTTGCCCAAACTGGCACGCAAGGTCCAAGAGCTGCGGCAGGGCAAACTCGACGGCATCGTCGCTGACATCGATTCACCGGATTGAGAAGAAGCATGGATCACAGCAGTCGACTGGAGGAAGCACTCAGCATCTTCCTGGCCTGGGAAGACAAGGAGCCGCGGATCCCGGCGCAGGAACTGCTCACTCTGCACCCGGATCTGGGAGAATACCTGCGACCCTTGCTGGAGGATGCTGAGCAGGAGGGCGCCGGCGAAGAACGCTCTCTCGGTGATTACCACCTTGGCAGGGAACTGGGCCGCGGCGGCATGGGCGTGGTCTTCGAAGCTTGGCAGGTCTCTCTGAGCCGCCCAGCAGCGATCAAGATTCTGGCCGCCCAGCTCACCCACAACCCGACCACCCTGGCACGCTTTCGTCGCGAGGCGATGACCGCCGCACGCCTGCAGCATCCGGGCATCGTCGGCGTGCTCGGCTACGGTGCCGAGGGCGAGACCCACTTCTTGGCCATGGAATTGGTGCGGGGTGCTCCCCTGGACCAGGTGATCAAGGCCTTGCAGGGTGGCTCGTGGCGCGAACTGAATGGCATGCGGGTAGCCCATGCGGTGAGCAAAGCGATCGAGACCATTCACGGCAGTAGCAAAGACAGCAGCAAGACCGATACGGATACGGCCTCGCAGGTCATGAGCTGGAGCGGCGGCTACGTGCAGACAGTCGTCAACATCGTCGCGCAGATCGCGGACACCCTGGACTACGCCCACCGAGAAGGAGTCATCCACCGGGATGTGAAACCATCCAACATCCTGCTGCGGGAAGATGGTCGCGCTGTACTCACTGACTTTGGTCTGGCTCGCGAGGAGAGCCTGCCGTCCCTGACCATGACCGGCGATTTCGCCGGCTCGCCGTACTACGTGTCGCCGGAACAGGCTTTGGCAAAGGGCGGCATCGACCGGCGCACGGACGTGTTCTCCCTGGGGACGACGCTCTACGAACTGCTGACTTTCCAACGACCCTTCGAAGCGCCCAACACTCACGAGATCATTAGCCGGATTCTGCACAAGGAACCCCTAGACCCGCAGAAGCTCAACCCGGCCCTCGCCCCGGACCTGGCAGCGATCGTACTGAAGGCTCTCGAGAAGCGAACGGACCAGCGCTACCAGACTGCCAGCGACTTTGCCGCTGACCTGCGCGCGTTTCTCGAGTATCGCCCGGTGCAGGCACGTCACCCCACGGTGCTGGCACGGGTCGGACGCTGGCTGCGCCGCGAACCGCTGAAGGCTGCCTTCACCGCGGCGACCCTCTTGCTACTCGGACTGGCAGGCTATGTTTTCAGTTCGCAAGAAGCCACCGCTGCCGGACGCGAAGCCATTCAGAGAGGAGAGATCGACGGCCTCTTGGCTCAGGCCTACAGCCGGATGCTCAATGTCAGACCGAATGCGCGGGACGCAGGCCCCTTCGAAGCGGTGCTCGAACTGGATCCAGGGAACCCATATGCCATCGCTGGCAGGTTATGGATCCACCGCGGTGCAGAGCCGGGCAGCAAGCTCGCCTTCCTCGAGGCGCAGCGGGTGCCGGGGCGGGGTGAGCGCGCCATCGCTCGCATGCAAGCGGTCATCCTCCGCGAACTCGGACGAAGCGAGGACGCGGACAGCATCCTGCAGGAACTCGGCGAACCTCGGGGCAGCCTGGACCTCTTTGTCGACGGCCTCCAGTATCTACCTGCAACCGCAGTGCGTTCCTACGACGACTTCAAGGTCGCCGTAGATCGATTCGTCGCTGCAATCTACCAGAGCCCGAGCGCAAACTTCCTCTATCTCATGCAGCTCGCCTATGCGGCCTCCCGCTGCGATGACCTGGAAAACGCAGTCTATGCCGCCGATGCCATGATCGAGCTCTGGCCGGATGTGGCAGATGCCTGGATCTATGCGGGCATCGCCCTGACCTGGGCGGACACAGAAAAGGCCATCGAGTACTTTCAGAAAGCCGCGGTGATCGATCCTGATAACGATCTGGTCTATCGCAATCTGGCCCTGGCACAGTCTTCGGCCGGTGATCTCGACGCAGCCATGGCGACGATCGAGAAGGCCATCTCTATCGATGACTCTGCTTCTGCGAGTCACTCCATCCTGTCCATGTACCAGATGCGGCGAGCAGGCGAATTCAAAGCCAAGAACGAAGTGGACGAGGCCGAGCTGTGGTTCGATGAGGCCGTCCTCAGTGCAGAGAGGGCCGTGGAGTTAGCGCCAGGGATTGCCCAGTACCACGCGGACCTGGGCGCCGCCCTCGAGCGCGCCGGCGATCCTGAGGGAGCAATGGCCGAAGCCTTGGAGTCCATTCGTATCGAGCCCAAGTACGGTCGTGGCCATCGATCCGTGCTCGGCCTGGCTCGCATAGCCGGCGATCTGCCAGCCCAGCGCCGCGAACACGAGCGCTGGCTCGGAATTCATGAGAACGATGCGACGGCACATCGTGAGTTCGCCGACTTCCTCATCGCTGCAGGCGAAGACGAAGCAGACCAAGAATTGGCTTTGGAATACGCCAACCTCGCGATTGAACTCAGCCAGGCGGAGGATCCTTGGTGCCTGCTGACCTTGGCCCGAGCGGAAGACCGCTACGGTGATTCAGCCGCCGCGGATCAGGCCTTGGAGCAGCTGCAGGCCGTTCTCCCGGAGGACCCGAGAGCCCGGGCGGAACTCCTGTCGCGAATCGCCGAGTTCAAGAGAGGTCGCTAGGACAGGCTAGGTCACTCATCCGCCCAAGTCCTCCAACTGCTGATCGAATTCTCGCGCTTCCGCGTCGTGCTTGGTCGTCACTCTCTCCAAGTCACCGAACATGTCTTCGATCCGCTTCTGTAACTCCGCCGACTCCTTGGACAGACGCACGATGCCGTCCCTGTCATTCGCCTGTGCTGCTGCCTCCAGCTCGCTATTGGCACGACTAATCTTGGGCTCGAGGGCCATGATCGCATCCTCGAGAGCATGCATCTCCTTCGCCAGCGGCTTGAGAGCTTTCGACCGCGCACTGACGATGGCCGAACGCTTCTGCCGAAGCTCCTTGCCTTGCAGTACCTTCCCACCGGCGGATCTCCCCTTCTTGCCTGCGGACTCTTGCTTTGGGGCAGCCAGGTCCTTCTTGGGCTTCCGCCCCTCGTCCTCATCACTCCAGCCAACCCGATCCAAGAAGTCGCGGTAGGTACCATCAAACCAGGTGGCCTTGCCACGGTCGAAGATGACGATCTTGGTGGCCACTGCATGCAGCACCCGTTCGTTGTGGGTGACGATCATCACACCGCCGGGAAACTCGAGCAGAGCCTCGGTTAGGGAGTCGATGGACTCCATGTCCAGGTGGTTGGTTGGCTCGTCGAGCAAGACCAGATTGGCCGGACTGACCAGCAGCTTGCCGAGCAAGGTCCGCGCCCGCTCACCACCGGAGAGCACATCGACCTTTTTCAGGGCATCGTCCCCCTGGAACATCATCAAACCACAGATACCCCGGGCCGTGCCGCGACTATGGTCAGGCACTACCGACATGATCTCCTCTTCGACGGTCATGCCGCGATGCAGGCGATCGATGTTGGTTTGCCCGAAGTGAGCCACCTCCAGGGAAGGATGTCGCTTGAACCCGCCACCACGCGGCTTGAGTTCACCGGCGACCAGATTGAGGAAGGTGCTCTTGCCCTTGCCGTTCTTGCCGATGATGGCGACTCGCTCCCCCATCTCCAGGCTCAGGGACAGATCGCTGATCAGTTGCTGACCCTCCTCGTAGCCAAACTCGAGATCCTCAACGTGCAGCAGGTGATGGGCATTGAAGGGCGCAGCGTTGAACTTGAAGGACAGGGTGGCGATATCGGCCAGCTGCTCCATGGTGCCCTGTTTTTCCAAGGCCTTGATGCGCGACTGCACCTGCCGCGACTTCGAGGCCTTGTATCGGAAGCGTTCCACGAAGCGCTCCGCGTCCTTACGACTCTTCGCCTGGTTGAGCCGAGTCTTCTCGTGGATCTCCTCCTCCACCGCCAGGATCTCGTAGAGCTTGCCCGTTTCCCCCGGAACCCGGCGCACCTTGCCCCGGTGGATGATCATGCTATGGGTCACGATCCGGTCCATGAACTCGCGATCGTGGGTGATCAGGATCACCTCACCGGGCCAATTGCGCAGATAGCGCTCCAACCAGCGCATGGACACGATGTCCAGGTAGTTGGTGGGTTCATCCAAGAGCAGAAGATTCGGCGCTGAGACCAGGACCTTGGCCAATTGCAGACGCACCTGGAAGCCACCGGAAAACTCACTGGGTGGACGACCGAAGTCCTCCACCGTGAAGCCCAGACCCATGAGCGCCTGCTCAGCCAGGTATTCTTCCTTCCAACCACCTTCTTGCTCGGGCAGTCCAAGACAGGCCTCTTCGAGGATGCTGCTCGCCGTGAACTCGAGATGCTGGGAAAGATGACCGATGCTGTACCGCCGTGGCTTGTCGATGCGGCCCGTATCCGCAGTCTCCTCGCCCAGGATCAGGCGTAGAAGAGTCGTCTTGCCACTGCCGTTCCGGCCTACCAGACCCAGGCGCTCGCCGGGGGTGAGCGCAAAGGTCACCTCATCAAACAGCACCCTGGTGCCGTAGGCTTTGCTGAGTCCTTGTATCTGGAGCATGATTGGCTGGGGACTCTAGTAAATCAGAGTCACTCTGCCAGCAGGAGCCGCATGAATTGGAAGCAATACGAGTCTGCCTACGCGCCGGAGGAATTCAGATCTCTCGGCCACCGGGTGATCGACAAACTGGCGGACTACCTGAAGGCTGCTGAGAGTCGAGACATGAGCGTCCTGAGCCCGGTCTCCCCCGAGCAACTGCTCAGGGACTGGCAGCCAGATTTTCCAGCACAGGGTAAGGACCTCCTACCCGACCTTCTCCAGTCGGTTCTCGATCACTCCACCCACCTGCACCATCCGGGCTATGTGGGCCACCAGATTGCCGTGCCCATGCCCGCCGCCACACTTCTGGAGATGGTCAATGCCCTGCTCAGCAACGGCATGGCGGTCTACGAAATGGGCCAGATCCAGACGATCCTGGAACACCGAGTGGTCGAGTACCTGGCCAAGGTCGCCGGTTTCGAATCGAGCTCCGGAGGCATCCTCACCCACGGCGGAACCATCGGCAACCTTACCGCGCTCCTGGCAGCACGGCAGGCCGGCTCCGGACACGATGTATGGACCGAAGGGCAACGCGAACCCTTGTCCGTTCTGGTCTCGGATCAAGCTCACTACTGCATCGCGCGATCGGCCCAACTCATGGGCTGGGGAGATCAGGGTGCCTGGCGGGTGAAGTCGAACTCCCGCTATCGCATGGATCGGCAGAATCTCGAGAAAGCCCTGGTGGCCGCTCGCGAGGCTGGCCGGCAGGTCATCGCGGTCGTGGCCAGCTGCTGCTCGACGGCAACCGGCAGTTTCGATCCTCTCGAAGAGACTGCCGACTTCTGCCAGGAACATGGCCTCTGGCTGCATGTTGACGGGGCGCACGGTGCCTCCCTTCTTCTGAGTCCCAGGCATAGGGACAAGCTGAAGGGCATCGAGCGCGCGGACTCGCTGGTCTGGGACCTGCACAAGATGATGGGCCTGCCGGCCATGAACACGGTGCTGCTGTTTCAGGACGGGCGCCGCAGCTATGAGGCCTTTGCCCAGGAGGCGGGATACCTCTTTGCCAGCGATACTTCGGAGGAGCAGTGGTTCAATCTAGGCACGCGGACCCTGGAGTGCACCAAGCGCGGTATGGGGATGACGGCCTATATCATGCTGCAGACTCTCGGCACCGAATGGTTCGAGCTGCATGTGGACCGGCTGATGGAACTGACCGGAATGCTGGAGGGGATGCTGCAGGCGGCAGATGACTTCGAGTTGGCCTGTAAGCCCGAGGCGAACATCGTCTGCTTTCGGCATCTTCCTGGGGCTGAGATGTCTGTGGAAGAGATGAACGCGCACCAGGCAAAGCTGCGGCGGAAGGTTGTGGATTCTGGGGAGTACTTTTTGGTGCAGACGCGGCTGGGTGATGAGTTGTGGTTGCGGACGACGCTGATGAATCCGCTGACGGAGGAAGAGGATCTCAGGGGGTTGCTGGCTGCGCTGAGAGGTTCAGCAGGGTCAGCGTAGAACGCGTTCGACGACGAGTTCTTCGCTGCCTTCGCGGACTTGGATGGCTTCGAGTTCCGTCTCCGGTCGTACTAGACGGACGTTGCTTGGGAGCATCGGCATCCCGGGACCAAGCACCATGACTCGCAATCTGCCAAGTGGAGCATCGGAGATTGCGACCTGACCCTCAGCGTCGGTCTTCCTATCCCAGGCTCGATCCATCCCCTCATGGACGATCCTCAAGGCGCGTCCAATTACTGGCTCCCCATCTCCGTCTCTTATCAAAAGACGAACTGCTCGGCCATTGACCTGGAAGACAGCCTCACTCACATGCCCCGCTGAGACCTGCACCCAATCCGGCGCCGACAACCAAGCCTCGCCATGATTCTCGTCCATCACTCGAACACTCAAGGAGTACGCACCAGGCATCAGAGCGCCCATCTCGAAACGCCCATCCTTGTCGGTCTCCCCTCCTTCGATCAAGTCGAAGACATCCCGGCCATTGTGAGTGCGGCGATTGGTAAGCCTGACTGATTCGGCAGCCACCGATTGACCTTGCCACAGAACTCGCCCCTGGAGACGACCGGGCAAGAGATCTGTGGCGTCGATCTGGATCATCTCCGCTTCACCAGCGACGAGCTTCACGATCGCCAAGGGCGGCTCCAGGTAAACGGATTGCATCGACATCCTGCTCATGGGCTTCAACCAATGCAGCAGCACTTCAAACTGGCCGGCGGGCAGGCCTTCTACATGAAAACTCCCATCCGCAGCGATTGGGACCACCCTACCCTGTGGAGTATTGATCGGTTCACGCTCTCCTGGGCGGCGCAGAACCAAACCCGGACGGTGATCCGCCGACAAGGGTATGGCAGCATCCCTACGAAAACGCGATTCCAGATTCGTGGGCAGCAAGAGGCCGCTCAGAATCGCTGCCGCGTCGACCACGAGCTCGAGTTCCGTTTCAGAAGGTCGGATTGGGTAGGCGATCAGAGGTGGGTGACCCTCGGCGGTAATCCGGAGCCCGACTCGATCACGATCGGGACCACGCAAGTGCGCACGCCCTTGGGCATCGGTCTCGGCCTGATCCAAACGGAAACCCACAGCCCAGTCCTTTCTCCTGGGATTCAGATTCCACATCACCGATTCACGCGGCGTCACGGTGGTGCTCGCAGAAAGCCCCGTCTCGTTGGCCTGCACGAGTTCGACATTGGAGGCCAGCGCTGGTCGACCATCCGGATAGCGCAGGCGAATCGTGAACGACTTCCGCCTGGGCAAAGTAACCGACAGACTCGTGCTGCCATTCTCCGGCAGAGCTACGTTCACGGGCATGGGCACAGCCAGATCACCCGTCGTCGGCCAAACCAATAGTGCCAGCCTGCCAGCTCTACCGATCCCCGTCAGCCGTAGGTTTCCACCGGGATGCCTGCCTTTGTGCTCGATCCGATTGTTTGCCGCCGGATCTTCCGACCAGGACATTGCAACTCCAAACTCCTCGACAGCCTCTCCACGATCGTCCACTACGGTCAAGTCCAGACTGCTGGCTCGCCGCATCAGCAGTTCGACACCGCTGGCTCCCCAGCTCAAGGACTCAGAATACGCGGAGAGTAGCTCTCCATCCCCCACTGCGCGGAGAACCACTTCCGCCTGTGAATCTGGCTGCCGGTAGACCCTGAAGCTCCCGTTCTCCCCCGAGTGGACACTGCGAACGGCACGGCCATCGCGAAGAATCGCGATCTCGACCTTTGTCTGCGGTTCGCCATTTTCAGAAATGACCTGACCGGAGATGGCGTCGTCCCCGGTCAAGGAACGGACGGTGATCCTCTCTTCAAAGACCGACACATCGGCGGGCACCACCAGCCTCTTCGGAGAGATAATCTCGTACGACTCGTGGGAACGGATTTCCCAGCTGCCAGGCATCAACAAGGGGTCGTTGCGGAAGCGCAGAGCGCCTCCCGGACCACTGCGTCCAACCTGCAGGTGAATCGGCATGCGGTCATCTAGGCTGGGTATGCCAATCTCGGCAACGAGCGAGACCCCGGACAGGGCTGCACCAGTCTGGTCGACGATCGTCGCACGCAGGCGCGCTCCTCGCCGCAGGACGATATCGCCGAGATCAACGGAGCCCTGGCTCGCGCTTGCCAGCAGGCTGTCTGGCAAGCGTCCGTAGGTTTGCAGCATGCCCTCGCGCAGAGCCGTGAGCATGTAGCGAGTATCCGACAGAATCTCCACGCGGAATTCGAAGCTCCCGTCGACAGCACTCACCGCCGAAGCTTTCAGAACCGGCCCTTGGTTTGCTCCCGCCGCATTGAGATTGCGCGCGGCAAGGTGTAGATCCAAGTCGCAGCCCGAGACCGGCCCCCCATCCTCATCGACACAACGACCGACAAGGACCGCGATCGAAGGCTGCGGCTTCGCAATCCCTTCCGTCCCTTCCGTCACCACCCGATCCCTCGACACGAGAGCATCCGCGGAGAGATCCTCCCCCTTCTCTTCCAAGGCCACCGCCCCTCCCGCAACCGGTCCAGCGACCGTATCCGATTCCACCGGAACCGCCCCCGCAAACGATGGCGCGACTACCCACACACCCAATCCGAGCAACGCGATAGCAGCAACAGGCAGAACAATCTTCTTCACGATCAACACTCCGGTGATAGCCAGGGCCGAACCGGCCCCCAGGGTTTTCAACGAAGAGCCAGTCAGTCCCGCCCAGGGCGCACGCGCCAGCGGCAACAAGGCCATGGC
>JAJFFD010000010.1 GCA_021776805.1 Planctomycetota bacterium | reverse complement strand
AGAAGACCGCGTCGAAGACCTGCTGGAACTCGTCCACGTAGACGAACTTCAGCCCCTTGATCAGGTCCTTCTTCAGTTCGTCCACATCGCGCTTGTTCTCGGCCGGGAGGATCACCCGCTTGAGTCCCAGGCGGCGCGCCGCCAGGACCTTCTCGCGAACGCCCCCGATGGGCAAGACCTCGCCAACCAGGGTCAACTCCCCTGTCATCGCCAGATCCGAGGGGCAACGCTTGTCCATGAGGAGAGAGACCAGGGAACACGCGATGGCGATTCCCGCCGAGGGACCGTCCTTGGGAATCGCGCCTGCAGGAAAGTGCAGGTGGAAGTCATGGTTGCGCATCTCCTCCAGATCCAAGCCAAAGGACTCGGCGTGAGAGCGCAGAAAGGTGAGGGCGATGCGCCCGGACTCGGACATCACGTCGCCAAGGCTACCGGTGAGCATCAGCCCACCCTTGCCCTTGATCATGGAAGCCTCGATGAAGAGAACGTCACCACCGTAGGGTGTCCAGGCCAAGCCTTGCACCACTCCCGGCACCCGCACATGCCGCTCGCCATCACCGCCATAGCGTGGCTGACCGAGCAACTTGGGCAAGCCGGTGAGCTTGACTCGGCCCGGAGTCTTGCGCCGACTCGCGACCGCCGCCGCCGTCTTGCGACATAGCCGCACGAGCATCTTCTCCAGCCCACGCACTCCGGCTTCGCGAGTGTACTCGTGAACGATGCGCTTCAGCGCGGCTTCTGAAAGGGTGAGATCCTTGCGCTGGATACCATGCCGCTCGAGCTGCTTGGGCAGAAGATGCCGCAGGGCGATCTGTACCTTCTCACTCATCAAGTAGCCAGGAAGCTCGATGACTTCCATGCGATCACGCAGGGGTTCGGGGATCTGCGGCAACACATTGGCGGTGGCAAGGAACATGACCTTGGAGAGATCGAAGGGCACGTCCAGATAGTGATCGAGGAAGGCGTGGTTCTGCTCGGGATCGAGAACCTCGAGTAGTGCCGACGCGGGATCGCCGCGGAAGTCCGATCCCAGCTTGTCGATCTCGTCGAGCATGATCACCGGATTATTGCTGCCGCAGGTCTTGAGTCCCTGCATGACCCGTCCAGGCATGGCCCCGATGTAGGTGCGGCGATGACCCTTGATCTCTGCCTCGTCACGCATTCCGCCGAGGGAAAAGCGCCAGAAATCGCGCCCCATGGCCCGAGCGATGCTGCGGCCCAGGCTGGTCTTGCCCACGCCGGGCGGGCCAACGAAGCAGAGAATGGAGCCGGAGTGCGCTGGCTTGAGCTTGCGCACGGCAAGGAACTCGAGAATGCGCTCCTTGACCTCCTCCAGGCCGTAGTGATCCTCTTCCAACACCCGCTGCGCGGCCTTGATGTCAGAGCGATCCTTGCTCGACTTGGACCAGGGCAGATTGGTCAACCAATCCAGATAGTTGCGGATGACGGAGTATTCTCCCGACTCCGCCGGCGTCGTCCGCAACTTGCTCATCTCCGCCTCCGCCCGCTCCAAGGCCTCGGGCGGCATGTCCGCGGCCTCGATCTCCTGGCTGAGTCGCTCGATCTCCGCCTCCCGCGCATCGACCTCTTCGCCGAGCTCCCGGCGGATAATCTTCATCTGCTCGCGGAGGAAGTACTCCTTCTGGGCCTTCTCGGTCTTGGCACGGATCTCGTCCTGGATCTGGTTTCCCAATTCGGCGAGCTCGAGTTCGCGCATGACCATGGCCAGCGCGGCCTCCACGCGCTTGCCCACATCCAAGGTTTCGAGAATGCCCTGACGATCCTCCGTTGACTTCAGGAAGTAGCAACCGGTGAAGTCAGCGAGTTGGTCCGGTTGCTCGATGTTGAGTACCGCGGTGCTGAACTCCTCGCCGTAGCTCTCGCTCAACTCGGAGACCCGGCGCAGGTTCTCCTGCAGCTTGCGAAAGGCCGCCATGGCCCGCTTGCCTTTGACCGGGATATCGATCACATCCTCGACCTTCGCCAGGAGGTACGGCTTCTTGCGCACAAAGCGCGCGATGCGCGACCGACGCAAGCCTTGAACCATCACCGATGAGTTGCCATCGGGCAGCTTGAGCACCTTGATAATGCGCGCCAGGACGCCGATCTCGTAGAAGTCCTTGGGCGTGGGCTCCTCCAGCTCAGGATCCTTCTGCGTGAGCAGGAAGAGGTGATTGTTCTGCGCCTCCGCCTTGGCAACGATCTCCTTGCTGCGTTCGTTATCGAGCAGCACAGGCATCATCAAGTTGGGAAAGGGCACTGCACGCCGCAGTGGAAACACGAAGACCGTGTGCGGAACCTTCTCTTGGATGCGCAGAGCCGCCGGAGCCGTGATCGGCCCTTCGACAACAATGCCAACGCTCTGGGTATGTTCTTCCTGCGCCATGAGTTGTGGGCTATAGGCTAGCAAAGCCCTGCGGCATGTCACCGTGTCTAGAAAAGCAGTCTCGAGCGGCAGCTGCAGCTCAGAGGCCGAGAGCTCGCAGGACCATGCGCTGCGAGTGCTCCTCGTGGCTCTTCAGTCCACCGAGAGATTGAATGTGATCGCGCAGAGCCTGCGCCGCCTGCTTCCGGGCCTTCCCCGGCAAGACCGCATGGGCGGCGGCAGCGGCGGCAATGGTGGCTGGACAGCCCTTGGCACGCCAGGCCAGCTCGGTGATCGCGCCGGATTCCTCCCGCCAGCTCAGCTCGAGCAGGTCCCCACAGACCGGATGCTCGGCCCGACCGCGCAAGACGTCCTCGCCCTCGAGTTCACCGGCGCCCTCGGCGGCGAGCATCAGCTTGCGCAGGCCGTCCTCCACAGGGATGGCTATTTGGCCGGATCGATGCCGCTCGGGGCTTCCTGAGCCGGCGGCGCCACATCAAAGACGAAGAACTCGTCCTGCAACCAGCTGCAACTCGGGCAGAGACTGCAGAGCCCGAGCAACAAGAGGCAGCGGATGGCAATGCGCTTCATAGATCCAACTCCTGAGCCCAAAGATCAGGGTAACTGTCTCGACGACGAATCAACTGCGAGGATTCACCATCGACCAGGACCTCCGCAGGCCGCGGGCGGCTGTTGTAGGTCAGGGTCATGGCTGCTCCATAGGCACCGGCAGAGAATACCGCGAGGAGCTCCCCTTCCTGCATATCGGGCAGAGAACGACCCAGGGCAAGGAAGTCTCCGCTCTCACAGATCGGTCCAACCACATCGACCTTGCCCTCCGGCGGCCGATCCGGGCGAGAGACCGCTGCCACCGGGTGTTCGGCGCCATAGTGACTCGGCCGCAGAAGGTCGTTCATAGCCGCATCGACCAGGAGAAAATCTCGCTCGCCACCGGGCTTGCGACCCAAGACACGACTGAGCAGGATGCCCGCATCACCCACCAGAAAGCGGCCTGGCTCGAGTACAGCGGTCAGTCCATGCGCTTCCAGGCGCGGGAGGAGTTGATCGGCCAAAGCCTGCACATCGAGCAGCCCAGCCCCATCTCCATAGGCGATGCCAAAGCCACCGCCCAGGTCGTAGTAACGCAGGCCTTCGCGATGCTCCGGCGCGGCGGCCATGAACTCCTCCACTCGGGAGAAGGCTTCGAGAAATGGACGCGTCGAACGGATCTGGGAGCCCAGGTGGATGTGGTAGCCCACCAGCTGCAGGCGCTTCGAATCCCGAATCTGCCGCAGCGCCTGGCTGGCGCTGTCCAGATCCAGGCCAAACTTGTCCTGTCGCCGACCGGTGGAGATGTACTCGTGAGTCTCGGCATCCACGTCCACGTTCAGCCGCAAGGCGATGGGAACGCTTCTGCCGACCCTCTCCCCCGCCGCTTCCAGGAGGGCGAGTTCTCGCTGCGACTCCAGGTTGAAGAAGGTGATTCCGGCCTCCAAGGCAGCTTCGAGCTCCTGCTCCTGCTTGGCCACTCCGGCGAAGACCATGTCCGCATCCTTGATGCCTGCGGCCTGGATCCGGCGCAACTCGCCGAGGCTGACCAGATCAAAGCCCGCACCCAGCTCTGCAAAGAGACGCAGCAGGCTCAGGTTGCTATTGCTCTTGATGGCGTAGGCGATGCCCGCCTTCGGGCCGAAGGCCTGGCGCAGCATCTGATAACGCTCGACCATCGCCGCCTTGCTATAGACATACAGGGGTGTCCCGTACTGCTCTGCAAGGTTGGCGAGGCTGAGTCCCTCGCAGTGCAGCTCGCCATCTCGCCAGGCGAACTGGGAGCATCCAGCTATGCGCGTCTCCTGGTTCATCGCCCGAACACTAGCTGGCTTTCAGCTCGCCGACGAGGCCCAACGGGTCTTCAGGCGAGAAAGCACACGCAGATGAATCTGGCAGATCCGGGATGCAGAGAGCCGGAGCTTGCTGGCAACTTCCTTGCCGGACATCCCTTCGAGATAGTGCATGCGCAGGACAGTCCACTCGATGGGCTGCAGGCTGGACTCTATCTTGGCCAGGAGCTCGGCCCGATTCAGGGCTTCGATAGGATTCTCCAAGGCCTTGTCCGGCAGGTTCTCTACCCGCTCCGAATCCGGGTTTTGCTCGAGGTTGCGCAGATCCATGTCGCGCCCCTGAGCTGCCAGACCGCGTGATGCTGTCTGACCCTGCAAGGCGGGCAGATCCGCATAGCTTTGGCGCAGGCGGTTCTCGCTGACCCCCAGTTCCGCAGCCAGTTCGCCATCGTTTGGATCACGCCGGAGGCGGGTGCGCAACTCTGTGCGCGCCTCCTCACGGGCTCGGAGCCGCTGCCGATAGAGGCGCGGCAAGTAGTCCATGTTGCGCAGTTCGTCCAGCATGGCGCCACGCACGCGCACCTTCATGAAGGGTAGAAACTGGCTGCCCTTCTCCGGGCGAAAGTTCTCAACCGCTTGCATCAGCCCCCAGAGTCCCGCATGCACCAGGTCCTGCACGTCCACACAGGGGGGCAAGCGCATGGAGAGATTGCGGGCGATGGACTCGACCTGCGGGCGAAAGCGCTCCACGAGCCGATTGCGAATCTGGTCGCTCTGCTTGTGGCGATAGCGCTCCAGGAGAACCTCAGCGCTCTTCTCCTTGGAGGAGAGTGCGGGCTTCTGGCTAGTTGCGCCCTTCTCTCCCGCTGCAGTCCCTGCTGCAGTACCCGCAGCTTTCTCGGTAACGCCGCCGTCGGAGCTGCCCTTCCGTGAAGCGCCGTTCAGTTTCGCTTCGGCCTCTTGCTGCTCGCCTGCCGCTTGCTGCATGCCCGCCATCTGCTGATTTAGGGTCGTCATCCTCACCCGCCTCCGGATCGTGCCTGATTCAGTCAGTCTCGAGTCAGTCAGTTTCGAATCGATTGCGATTCAGCCAACTCAGTGTCGACCTGACCTTCGACAGACTGCAGCTGCGATCAACTGCGTTTCTGGGACTTCGAACGCGGACAGTTTACGTACTGAAGAGGGGAAACTGCAACGACCGTCCATGCGCTGCGGCAAGGAATCGAAAAAAGTTCCGCGCTCAGTCTTTGTCCACGGACTCGATTTCGAATCCCAACTTGGCGAGCACTTCCCTCTCCGCTGCTCGCATTCGCATGCGATCCTCACTCGCCAAATCGTCGTAACCACTGACATGCAGCACCGCGTGCACTAGATACAGTGCCAACTCGACCTTGGCTGCATGACCACGCGAACGCGCCTCGCGTTCCGCGCGTTCGACGCTTACAGCGATCTCAACGCTGTCCTCGTCGAGGCTGAAGGTAATGACGTCCGTAGGACTTGGATCGTTCAGGTACTTGCCATGCAGCTCGCCGATCTCCGCTTCATCGCTGAGCAGCAGCGAGACTTCCAGCTCGGGACGTTGCACGTAAGCCAGGGCAACACGAAGCACTTGGGCGATGAACTCAGGGTCGCTGGGTGGATCCCAGCGGTCATTGATGCTGAGCCTGAGTTCCGACATCAAGGTCGCTTGCCGTAGGCATTTACGATTCTTTGCACCACCGGGTGACGGACGATGTCATGGTCGCTCAGATGCACGATGGCCAGGCCTTCGATGGCCTTTAGCCGGGTAATTGCATCGGAGAGCCCAGAACGCTGGTCCTTGGGCAAATCCACCTGGCTCGGGTCGCCATTGACCACCGTCTTCGATCCCTGCCCCATGCGAGTGAGAAACATGAGCATCTGGGGCACGGTGCAGTTCTGCGCCTCATCCAAGATGATGAAGGAGTTGTCCAGGGTGCGCCCGCGCATGTAGGCGAGAGGACAGACCTCGATCACATCACTCTCGAGATAGCGCTGTCGAGCATTGGGCTCGACCATGTCGTGCAGCGCGTCGTAGAGCGGGCGCAAATAGGGATTGATCTTGGCCTGAAAGTCCCCGGGCAGGAAACCGAGTTTTTCCCCCGCTTCCACCGCCGGGCGAACCAGAACGATACGCCGCACCTCGCCGTTCTTGACCGCCTCCACCGCAGCCGCCACCGCGAGATAGGTCTTACCCGTGCCTGCCGGACCGACGGAGAAGATCAAATCGTTCGCATGCATGGCCTGCCAGAGCTTCTTCTGACCCGGGGTCCGCGGCCGAACCGTTCCCGGACTGCGGTCCACTCGCGTGGATTCTCCCGCCTCCGGCAAACCCACCGGCGACTTTTCACGCAGGCGACGAGCAAACTCGGCGGTGTTGACCTCGCCACCGGCGCGGTGATCCGCCAGACTGCCGACCAGGATTTCCCTTACCTGCTGCACGGCTTCGAGCTTGCCAAGCAGGCGAATACCGCCATCACGCAGGAGAACATTGACACCGTAGAGGTCACGGATAAGGCGAGAGTTGCTGTCCAGGGGTCCGAGGAGGGATCGCACCTCCTCATTGTCCTGGACCTCGACAAACTCGTCGGCAGCGCTGTCTTTCAAGATCGAGCTCGCATCAGGTAAGTGCAGTCAGCACGAGGAAGAAGGCGGGGAAGGAGAACAGGAGGCTATCGATGAGATCGAGCACACCGCCGTGTGCCGGCAGGATGGTCGACGAATCCTTCACTTCGCAGCGTCGCTTGAGCAGAGACTCGATGAGATCGCCGCATTGGGTGGTCACGTTGAGCATGATCCCGATGAGCACCATCCCGGTCAATCCGCCCAAGTCGACCATGGGCTCGAGAAGCATCGGCGAAAGCAGAATGGAGAGACCGATGGAGGCGAGCATGCTCCCGATAGCACCCTCGATGGTCTTACCCGCCGAGATGTGCGGGATGAGTTTGCGCCGACCCATGGCGATGCCGAGGAGGTAGCCGCCGATATCGCCACCCTTGCAGACCAAGATCACAAAGAGCAAGGAGGGCAAGTGGCGAATAGCCATGCCTTGCGCCAGGTACATGGGCCAGGCGATGAGAATGAAGGCGAGCAGAGTCGCTCCCTGCATCTCCAGACCCTGATGCATGTTCTTGCTTCGCAGGGAGATCACAGCCACCGGGAAGAGCAGCAGCATGGTGATGCTCACCAAGGGATAAAGCTCCCGGTCCACGTTTCCCCACATGAAGAGAAAGGCAGAGGAGAAGAGCATGACTCCCGCAGTGAGCAGGAGCCGGACCGCCAGGGGATTGCCGGCGGCACGAAACATGGCGACGAACTCGAGGAGTCCACCGGTGCCGATGAGCCCAAGCACAGCCGCGGAAAGCAAACCCCGGCGATCCCCCATGTGCTGTGAATCGATGTAGTACACCAGCGCGATGATGCCGAGCATGGCAGGGCCGAGAATCAATCTGATTCCCAGCTCACTCTTGCCGCTCAAGGCAGGACTGCTCCGAACTTCCGCACGCGAGCAGCATAGGCTGCGAAGGCCTCCTGCAGATGTTCCTTGCGGAAATCCGGCCAACAGACGGAGGTCACATAGAGCTCGGTGTAGCTAATCTGCCATAGCAGGAAATTGCTCAGGCGCATCTCGTCTGCGGTGCGGATCAGCAGGTCAGGATCGGGCAAGTCCGGCTGATAGAGATGGGCGGAGATGGTCTTCTCCTCGATGTCATCCGCCTGCAGCTCGCCGCTGGCGACTCGCCGGGCGATGGCCCGCATGGCATCGACGAGTTCGGCCCGTGATCCATAGGAGATGGCAAGGCAGAGCACCATGCCCGTGTTCGTCGCAGTCTCGGCGATGGACTCATCCAGGAGGGCACGCACCTTGGGCGCGAGACGCTCGATCCGACCGGCGTGCACGAGTCGCACGTTGTTCTTCTGCAGGGTCGGTCGCTCCTCGACGAGAAAGCGCTCGAGCAATTTCATGAGCAGGGAGATCTCCTGCTTGGGACGCGACCAGTTTTCCTCGGAGAAGGCATAGAGAGTGAGCGCCTCGAGACCCAAACGCGCGCATTCCTCGACGCTTTCTCGCACAGCTGTGATGCCGTGTTCGTGTCCCTTGATCCTTCCCAGCCCACGCTTGCGCGCCCAACGGCCGTTGCCATCCATGATGATGGCGAGAGAACGGGGGATCCTAGTTTGTTCTTCTGCGGACTTCGCGCTCACCGGGCAGAACCTCTGTGGATGACCTGATCGCGACCAGGGCCCACGGAGATGAGCGACACCGGTGCACCGGCCATTCCCTCGATGGCCTCGACGTACTGCCGTGCCTCATCGGGAAGTTTCTCATAGGAGCGGATCTCGCTGATATCGCCAGGGATTCCCGCCATCTCCTCGTAGCGAGGCTCGACAAGATCCAGATCGAAGGCTGGAAAGCCTTCAATCGGGCCTCGGCCAGGGATCTCGTAGCTGGTGGCGATCTTCAGCGGGCCGAGGCCAGCGAGCACATCCAGGTTGGTGAGCACAATCTCCGTGGTCCCGGAGACCTGCACTGCGTAGCGCAGAGCGACCGCATCGAACCAACCGCATCGTCGCGGTCGCCCGGTGGTCGAACCATACTCATTGCCCGCCTTGCGCAGGGCCTCAGCCTGTTCGCCGGAGAGTTCGCTGGGGAAGGGCCCCTGCCCCACTCGCGTGGAGTAGGCCTTGACGATGCCGGCGACCGAGTCCAGAGATGCTGGCGGCAAGCCGGTGCCGGAGGCGATCCCGCCAGTGGACGAATTCGAGGAAGTAACGAAGGGGTAAGTGCCGTGATCCACATCGAGCAGAACCCCTTGTGCGCCTTCGAGAAGGAGTTTGCGCCCGGCAGACTGGGCCTGGCGCAGTCGATGACCGGCATCGACGATGCCCGGGGCGAGCTGCTCACCGATGGCGATGAGTTCGTCAGCCAATTGGTCGGCAGAGGGCAAGTCGATATCGCTCTCCGTGAAGAGGGGCGCCTTGTTGTCATAGATCTTGCGCAGGGCCGGCCGCAGACGTTCCGGTCTGAGCAGGTCGCCGAGACGTAGACCGATGCGCGAGGCGCGATCGGCATAGGCCGGACCGATGCCTCGACCGGTGGTGCCGATCCGGTCCTGACCCCGTTGCTGCTCCGAAAGTTGATCGAGGCTGCGGTGCAGGGGCAGAATCAGGTGGCAAGTTTCCGCGAGGAGAAGATTGCGACCGAGTTCGACCTGGATGCCTTTGCCGGCAAGCTCCCCCAGTTCATCCCGGAGGTGGAAGGGATCGATCACCACACCACCGCCGATGACATTGGTCACCTCGGAATGCAGGATCGCCGATGGGATCAGGTGCAGAACGAGGGTCTCACCTTCGTGAATGAGGGTGTGACCGGCGTTGTGACCGCCCCCGTAGCGGACCACGTAGTCCGCCTTCTCGGCAAAGAGATCGACGATCTTGCCTTTACCTTCGTCGCCCCAGAGGAGGCCGATGACACAAGTTGTGCTCATATGCGGCGAGAGCGCAAAAGGCCGCGAGCATAACCGGGCAGAGTGCGCAGAAAACCGTAGCTCCCCCTTTCTGTAGGCGGCATCCATGGCAGCAGTTTGCGTCCATCCGTATGCATCGGCTGCTGACGCTGTTAGAGACCACGGTCGAAGCAAGTCTCCAGGGCATCGCGATCACCACGACCGAGGCTGCTGAGCAATCCGCTGTCCACCATTCTCTCCTGAGCACTCGCCGACTCTCGCGCCGAAAGCTGAGCATCTGCGGAGGCCAGGTCGCGGGCCGAGAATCCGTGGCCGGGATTGATCAGATGCAGGGCGAGCACCCGACGATCCACCGCGTTGAAGGAATCCAGCTCGAGGAGATAGCGCTCATGCTCGGCGGCCACGGGCACCGGCGACTGAGTCGAAACAGCGATGCTCAGCGCGGCATAGAGCACCGGATCCTGGCGGATGGCCTCCCCTCTGGAGAATCCATCCCTGAGCTGCTCGAAGGCCATGTCCAGGTAGACCCGATGTTCGCGGAAGTGACCCGCGGAGATCGCTGCCATCATCAAGCTGCGCCGCAGGCGCTTGTCGCTGGTGAAGCGTCCGAACTGAGAAAAGTAGCCGTGCTTCTCGGCATACTGCAGGGCCTCCCCCGCCACTTCCAGCCCCTCGCTGGGCTCCACGTCCGCCGCCAACACCTTCTCTCGATCTGCATGTCTTCGGCGGCGATTCATAGGCGGGATTAGAGCATACGGAGGGCGTGGCCTGACCTGAGCGGATACGTAAGCCGGGGGAAGAGAAGCGCGCATTTCGTAGCCCAGCTCCCCGGCCCTGAGCTGCCCGAAATCTAGGGTCACCTCAGGCCAGTCCCGAACACCGGTTGCCAGCCAGCTCAGGGACTTGCGATTCGCTTGTCCGCATCATATCTTGCGCTTGGACGCAACACCATCTGAGGCATCACCATGGAATCCGCCGCTGAGAGCTATCGCCGCGCACGCGCCCTTTCTTGCCTACAGGGCTTCAAGTCGCGCTCCCTCCCCGCCCTGCAACGCCGACTTGCCTGCTGGAAAGGCCTGCAGAGCAGGCGCCATGCGGATGTGCTCGAAGACCTCCTGCAGGAACTCGCTCTCGATTGCATGGAGAATCCCGAGCTCATCCTCGAGCTCGAGGAACGGGAACGGCACAGCCGTTGGTTTCGCCTCATCCAAAAAAAGCACTATCAACTGCGCCTGCGCTCTGCCCGCCGCAGTGAAGTGCGCGACGAAATGGATCGACTCCCCGCCAGCGGCCGACTAGGCGGCCCTAACTGGGAGGAACAGATCGCGCAGCTCGAGCTGCCTTCGGCGACCAAGGAAGGCCTTGCCCTCCTGCGCGCTGGCGCCGTACATCTCAAGAACGGCCGCCTCAACCTGGAACGCAGCAGTGAGAACACCGGCCTGAGCCGAGATGCGATTCGCCAGCTCTGGCAGGAACTCAGCGCAGCTCTGGGCTTCGGTCCGGAATACCGGCGCTTCTGGCAAGGGCGACTGGCGGAGGCCCTGCTCGCCCTGGCCGCTGATCAGCTGCAGGAAGCGGGATCCCTCTGCATGCATTCCCAGACCAGTCGGCGTCCCGCGGCCAGCGAGCAGAGTCTGCGGCGGGTGCTTGGGATCCGAGACTCTCTCGCCGGCCTGCCAAAGGAAAGAGGCATGCGCAAACTGCTCGCCGGTCTGGGTGGAGCCCGCAAACCTGATCCCGTCGATCCACGTCCGCTCCTCGACCTGGCCGCTCGCCTACGGCCGGTGGATGCCAAGATCGCGGCCTGGCAGTTCGAGGCGGCCATCGCCTACGGAGATGTCCGCAGCGCGGCTCGCTCCCTCCGCCGGGCCCGCTGCCTTGGCTGGTTGCGGATCCCGGCGGCGCTAGCCAGGGCACGCCTGGCGGAAGCGCGGGGCCGACGGTCCAGAGCCGCGAGCATTCTGCGCCGCGCCCTGCTGCGCTACCCGCGGGACGAGCGCCTACGCGCTTCCCTGAATGCGCTCGCGGGTCCGCCTCAGGACTGGAGGGCCGCCGAGATTTGCTCGACGATCTCGCGTTCCCAGGTCTGATGACCCTGGGGCGTAGTCCAGCTGGGATTGCCGAAGACAGCGAGCTTGAGGTAGCGCACTTCCACCACCACGCTCATCAGCCCTGGCCTTTCGAGGAAGAGGCTGAGCCGCCGCTGCGCCGGGGTACCCCGGTCTTCGCAGGCGATCCAGGCGGACTGGATACGAAAGCCATCCCTATCCACCTCCGTCAGGGAGGGATAGTCATCGCGCAGGGCATAGAGCACTCGATCGAAGCTATCGGGCTGCGCGGCGAAACTCAGTTCAGCCGGTCGATAGGCATGTACACAAGCACCCAGGAGGACCAGCAGTCCGAGAGATCTCAGCGCCGGCCCCATCCACCACCCCCCGGAGTCTCGATGCGCAGGATGTCACCTGCCTGCAGACTCTGGCTGATCTTCGCCGGCAGGCGCTTACGACGGCCCTCACGAATCAGATAGGCGACGCCCGGCTTGCCGGGTGAACCACCGCGCAGACCAGGAGGTCCGGAAGCATGGCGCTCAGCAAAGAGGGACATGCTGCAAGCGGACTGCAATTCGACCTCTTTGATGAGTCCATCACCACCGGCGAAGCGCCCAGCTCCGCCGGAACCCCGGCGCACACTAAGGCTCTTGATGCGCAGGGGCATGCAGAGCTCGGCTTCCTCCACAGGGGTATTCCGGGTGTTGGTCATATGTGTCTGGCAGACGGAGGCACCGGCATGGTCCGGGCCGGCGCCGGATCCCCCAGGCAGAGTCTCATAGCTGGCGAAGGCCGGCTCTCTCGTCGACCCGAAGGTGAGGTTGCTCATCGTCCCCGCCGAACTCGCCGGGATCTGCTTGGGGAGTGCCTTGGCCATGGCCTGCAGTCCCAGGTCAACGAGACGCTGGCTAGTCTCCACGTTGCCGCCGGCCACCGGTGCCGGCGAATACGGATCGAGGATGGAACCAGGATCCGTTTGAATCTCCAGCAGCCGAAAGAGTCCCTCGTTGGTGGGCAGCCGCGCTGGACAGAGACAGCGGAAGACATAGAGGGAAGCGGCGAGCACGATGCTGCGGTTAGCGTTGATCCCGCCCTCCGCCTGCCCCGCGGATCCCCGGTAATCGAAGCGCAGCTTGCCCCGACCGACGCGCAGGTTTAGACGAAGCGTGAAGGGGCCCCCGCCCATGCCATCATCATCCATCTGTTCACGGGCCTTGTACTCGCCAGCGGGGATGGCGGCGAGCAGGCTTCGGCCCAGGCGCTCCGAGTAATCCATGAGATGCTCGGCGTAGGCCATCACAGTCTTGCTGCCGTGTTCCTTGCAGAGGGCGAGCAGTCGACGCTCGGCCAATTCCAGGGCCGCCTCCTGCGCCTGAAAGTCGATGCGTCGCTCCTCCGGACCGCGCACGTTGGCGCAGATGAAGCGCAGGAGTTCTTCATCCAACTTGCCAGCGCGACGCAGCTTCACCGGTGGAATGACCAGACCCTCGGCAACCAGATCACGGGCGACTCCCATGGAGCCGGGAACCGACCCACCGATGTCTGCATGATGCGCGCGACAAACTGCGAAGAAGATCGGCTCGCCGCGGCCCTTCTCGAAGATGGGACGGACCATAGTCACATCCGGCAGATGAGTGCCCCCGGCGTAGGGGTCATTGAGGATGACCACGTCCCCGGGCTCCAGATCCAGCAGCTCTCGAGCCGCCCGCACTGAATCCGCTGCAGAGCCGAGATGCACGGGAATGTGCGCCGCCTGCGCCACCAGCCGCGACTTGCCATCGAAGAGGGAGCAGGAGAAGTCCCAGCGCTCGCGGATATTCGGACTGATGGCGCTGGTCTGCAGAAGGGCGCCACACTCCTCCGAGATGGCTGCCAGCAGGTGGTGAAAGACCTCCAGGCGCACCGGATCCGGTTTCATGAGGATCGTTCTACCGGCCGGGAGCCTGCGCGGCTCAGCACTGGCGAAAACTTTCGCGCAGCTCTTCTGAGGCAATTGCTGATCTCCTCCTGCGAGTCGGCTGGGTAAAGGGGAGGTCGCACGATCCCCAGGGAAGACGCGAGGCACAGTGCTTGACCTATCGAGTTCATTTTTCATACTGCACAGCATGCCTCACACTCTCACTCCACCTCCGCAGACCCTTCGGCCCACTCAAGAGATCCCAATCCCCACCACCAAACCAAAGCTACACAAGGCTTTGCAGGCGAGTCCCGGGGACGAGGCCGGGCCTGCAGGCACAAGGGACAAGGCACCGCCTCAGCGCAACTGGCTGACCGTCACCGATCCCCCTCGGGTCTAGACCCGCAGGGCTTCGCAGACCATGTCGCCGAGCTCATCCGTGCGGTGCGCGCCAGCCTGCAGGCTCTTGATTCGACCTTCCTGAATGAGGCCGGCGATCGCCGTCTCGATGCGAGTCGCCGCCTCAGTCTCACCGAGGTGATCGAGCATCATGGCTACGGCCATGATGGTCGCCAGGGGATTGGCCTTGTTCAGACCGCGGTACTTCGGTGCCGAACCATGAATGGGTTCGAACATGGATACCTGACCCGGATGGATGTTGCCGGATGCGGCGATCCCCATGCCACCCTGCACCATGGCGCCCAGGTCCGTGATGATGTCACCGAAGAGATTCGGGGTAACCGCCACATCGAACCACTCGGGATTTTTAACCATCCACATGCAGGCTGCGTCGATGTAGGCGTGGTCGGTCTTGATCTCCGGATATTCTGCGGCCACTTCGGCGAAGGTCCGAGTCCATAGATCTTGGGCGCGCACAGCGTTGGCCTTGTCGATCAAGGTAACCTGCGGCGCATCCGCTCCTGGCTTGGGGCCGCGCTTCTTGGCCAACTCGAAGGCATAGCGGATGATGCGCTCCGTGCCCTTCCGCGTGTAGATCATGGCCTGGTTGGCGACCTCGTCCGGGCTGTCCTTCTTCAGAAAGCCATAGATGCCCGCGTAGGCATCCTCCGTGTTCTCACGGCAGATAACCATGTCCACCTGCTCCGGACCCTTGTCCTTGAGGGGGCAAAGGGACTCGTGCAGGAGCTTGATCGGACGCAGGTTCACGTAGAGATCCAGCTTGAAGCGGAGACCGGCGATGATGGCAAACTCGAGTTTGCCCACTTCGATGCGCGGATCACCGATCGCCCCGAGGAGCACCGCTTGCATGTCACGGATGCGATCGAAGGCCGCATCGGGCATGGTCTCGCCAGTCTTCAGGAAGTGCTCCGCCCCATAGGGCAGAGCCTCTTGCTTGCTGCGAAAACCGAAAATCTCCTCCGCAGCGCTCAGGACCTTGAGCCCTTCGCGCAGGACCTCCTCGCCGATCCCGTCGCCGGGGAGAGTCGCGATGTCATACACCTTGGTCATCGGGCACAGAAAACAGCAAGAAGGCTCGGGAACCAGCAGGAATTGCCTCTCTTTCTCCCCGCGGCTTACACTCCCCTGCATGCCAAAGGCGGCACTGCTTCTGATCCCTATCCTCGCGGCGGCGCTTCTCATCTGGTTCTTCACACGAAATGAGCCCGAGGAATTCGGCACGGCGACTCCCGATGAACTCGCCACGGAGGAGGAGAACAAAGCCCTTCCCCCGCAACCGCGCATCGCTCTGCCGGAAGAGCAGGTCGAAGCGACTCCCCCGGTCTCGGAGCCGGGAACCCAAACTCCATCGGAGGAAGAAGTTGTCGACGAAGTCCCGGCTGCCGGCCAGGGCAAGCTACGGCTCGAGGTGAGCGATCGCATCAGCGCCGAGCCGGTGACCGCATTCAATCTGGTGATGATTGCTCCTGGCCAAGATCGAGTCGACCGGCAGGTGGAAGGCAGTTCCCTGGAGCTCGAGATTCCCCTCGAACTGGCTGCCAGTATCAACATCGAGGCCAAGGGCTTCGAGCCGCGCCTCTTGGAAGGGATCCGCATCCCCCGTGATACAGGCCAGCTCAACCTGCCGGTGGAACTCGAACGCATTCTGCAAGGTAGCGGGGTCAGCCTGGAGCTGCGCAATCATCTCTTCATGGCGGTGCCGCGAGTCCGCCTCAGCCTCTCCAGCCGTGACCTACAGAGCCAAGACGAGTCGGATTTTCGCCTTCTCTGGCAGCGCGAAGCGGAAAACGAGACGGGGATCTTCCCCCTTCCCGAGCTGGCACCCGCCCACTACCTCTTCGCCATCCAAGCGATCGACGACACGGGGGAGCTCGCTCCCCTCATGCGCGTGGAACACAAGCTCAGCTACTACGGCGCGGAGCAGGTGGCCATCCCCATCCAACTTCAACCGGGAGCCTTGCTCAGCCTCGAAGTACGAAACCGAACCGGAGAGATCCTCGGCAGCGATGTGGTCATGCGCTTGGAGAACGAGCAGGGCGAAGCCATCGAGACTCGCTGGCTTGCCACGAAGGATGAGTCCACTCTCGAGGCCATCGACATGCTGCCCTCGGCGCAAGCCTGCCATCTCGGCCAGGTGCTGGCCCCCGGCCGCTACCTGCTACGCCTGCAGAGTCCGGAGGGGAACCTCGACCACAACTTCGAAGTCCGCGGCGGGCAGAAGCTCGACCTCAAACTCAGCTACTAGTGCCGATCTCTGCCGGCACACCGATTCGCCCGAGAAAGGCGGAGGCGACTACCAGGTACGGTGAAGCCAGATAGACCTGACCCGGACCAGAGCGTCCGGGGAAGTTGCGGTTGATCGCCGAGATGGTGACCTGCTCCTTGTTCTCCGACACTCCCGGGCCGGCCTTGATGCAAGCTCCGCAGCTCGGGTCGATGAGCTCGATGCCAGCATCTTCGAAGAGCTGCACGTAGCCCATGGTCTCCGCGTAATCGCGAATACGTTGTGAGCCAAACTGGATGTAGCAGCGCACACCAGGAGCGAGTTCGCGCCCGGCGTCCCGTGCCCGGCGCACCACGGAGGCATACATGTCCATGTCCGCCTTCTTGCCGCCGGTACAAGAACCGGCGTAGGCGATGTCGATCTTCACCTCAGCCTCGAGATCCGTGAATGGGATGCCATTGCGTGGATCACCTGGGGTCGCGACCATCGAACACAGGTTGCTCAAGTCGATCTCGAAGCGCTTGCAGTACTGTGCCCCTGGGTCTGCACGGACGATTCGCTGGCGCACATCCTCCGCGTCCATCTGGCGCATCTCGACCAGATACTCCACTACCGTTTCGTCCGCTTCGATGATGCCGGTGAAGCTACCCGCTTCCACCGCCATGTTGGTGAGAGTGGCGCGTTCATCGAGCCCCATTCCCGTCACTCCAGGGCCACCGAACTCGAGCACCTTGCCGATGCCTTCGCCGCTCTTGAAGAATTCATCGCTGAGCAGATAGAGCATCAAGTCCTTGGCGGCGACCCCATCCGGCAAAGTTCCGCTCAGTTCGACCCGAGCGGTCTCCGGCACGCGCACGCGGACGTCCTTGGTGAACCAGGCGTTGGCCATGTCCGTGGAGCCAACCCCGAAGGCGAAGCAACCGAGTGCGCCGGCCATGCAGGTGTGCGAATCCGTGCCGAGCACCAACTGGCCCGGCAGAGCCAGATCCTCGATGACGATGTTGTGGCAGATGCCCTCCGAGCCCGCATCCTTGCCGGCGCGCTGCACTTCGCCGTAGAGGCGAAGCCCCTGACGACTGGCGAAGTCCGCCTGCACTGTGGCCAGACTCGCAGCCTGTTCGCGCAGGCCCATCTTGATGTGCGCCTCGGGCATGACCCGATCCAAGAAGGTCAAATGGTCGCGGAAGGTAAACACCGATGCCGGATCCTTGACCGCCGCTTCCTCGCCCAGGCCCATCTTGAACAGGGACTCGGCCATGGGGGTCACGTACTCGTGTGAGAAGCGCACGTCCGTCCGAACGAAGAGCGCGTCCCCCGGCTCGACCGCAGGGATTCCCGTGGCACCGGTCTGTGCATCCGCGATCGCGCGCGCGGCGATGATCTTCTCGCAAAGGGTCATGGCCCGCTCCCCGGTGGCGATCTTCGGCGGCGTCTCCTCGCCACTGAGCCTCGCCTGGTTGTAGGCGAATAGGCCACCGTGCTCGACGATGGCCGCCGATATCGGATCCATACCCTTGGTGAACTCGGCGATGGGGATCTCTTCACCGGCTTCGATGCGGGCAATCAAACCGAAGTCGGTGGAAGTCAGAAGCCCGATGTTCTGACAGTTCTGCCCGTAGATCTTCTCGATGCTCGCCGCGATCACCAGCTGCACGCCAGCCTTCAGCTCGGAGAAGGGCGCGGTCTCGCGACTCGAGCCGCAGCCCTTGGAGATCCCGGAGACGATAACCCCGAAGCCGCCGCCCTTGATCGCATCCTTCTTGACCAGCCCACCGCGCAGACCCACCAGGCAGTATTCTGCCAGGGTCTCGTCGTAGTAGTAGCAAACCCAACCGGGAGTGATCTCGTCGGTGGAGATGTTGTTGATGAGCTCACGCTTCGCATCGAAGCCGAGATTCTCAGCGGCGTAGAGCTGGGACTCGAGGGCTCCGCCGTCCTCGGTCAAGTAGAGGATCCGGCCTTCGACAGTGAGGGTCTTGCGCTTTGCCATGCTCAAGCTCTCTCGATGACCATGGCCACACCCTGACCACCGCCGATGCAGGCGGAGGCACAACCGTAACGCTTGCCAGTCTCCTGCAGCTCACGCACCAGGGTGAGCAGAAGGCGGGATCCAGTGGCGCCGAGAGGATGCCCGAGGGCGATGGCGCCGCCATTGACGTTGACCTTGTCCCGGTCGAGGGCGAGTTCCTTCTCACAACCGAGATACTGAGCCGAGAAAGCCTCATTGATCTCGAGGAGATCGATGTCCTCCACCTTCAGGCCAGCGCGTTCACAGGCCAGGCGAATGCTCGGCACCGGACCGATGCCCATGATCTCCGGCGGCACACCGGCCACCGCCCAGGAGCGAATTACTGCCTTTGGGGCGAGCCCGAGTTCCTTGGCGCGCTCGGCCGAGGCGACCACCATGGCCGCGGCCCCATCGACGATGCCCGAAGCATTGCCGGCGGTCACCGTGCCCTCCTTGCCAAAGGCCGCACGCAACTTGCTCAATGCCTCCAGGCTGGTATCCGGCTTGATGTGATCATCCTGATCCACCTGCACTTCCTTGCGACCCTTCTTCACGGTGACAGGCACGATCTCGGTGGCAAACTTGCCGGCGGCCACCGCCGCCGCACCGAGCTGGTGTGAACGCAGGGCGTACTCATCCTGGGCTTGGCGGGAGATTTCGCATTTCTTGGCCACGTTCTCCGCGGTCTGCGCCATGTAGAAGCCGCAGAAGGGATCGTAGAGGGCAGCGAAGAGCAGATCCTCCAGGGGTGGTTGAGTGCCAAAGCGAACCCCCTGCCGGAGACCGTGGAGCACATGCGGCGCCTGGCTCATGTTCTCCATGCCGCCGGCGACGCAGAGGCTGGCCTCACCGGCAGCCATCGCATGGCAAGCTGAAATCACCGACTGAATGCCGCTGCCGCAGAGCCGATTGACCGTCAGTGCAGGCGCCTCGATGGGCAGGCCCATCTTCAAGCCCACATGACGCGCACCGTAGATAGCGTCATTGCTGGTCTGCAGGGCATTGCCCATGAAGACCTGATCCACCTGATCCGGGCTCACCTGAGCACGTTCCAGGGCCGCCTTGCCGGCGATGGCCCCGAGTTCCATGGCATTGATGTCCTTGAAAGCTCCATAGCCCGGCGTGCCCGCGTACTCCGCCATGGGAGTGCGCGCGGTACCGACAATCACGAATTCCTGGCTCATCCGCGCAGCATGGAACAGAGCTCGGGCCCTGGCAAGCGGAGCCCGGGGATTCCCCCCGGGCTAGCGAGACCAGCCCATGGGCTGGGTCCAGGCCATCTTGCGATCGCCTGCCTGCACCGGGTTGTCCATCGCCTGGCTCGAGCTCACCACCGCACGGACGTACATCTCGTCCCCAGTGAGGCGATAGCTCGGGCTAAGCCCCTCCGCCCTGCCGACCTCCCTGCCGATGTCCTCGCTGTAGATCCTGGTGGCACGCAGCTCCTTGCCTTCTGCATCCAGCATGGGACGCGATTCGAGATTGGCGTCCTTGGCGGTGGCGATGAAGCGCGTGAGGTAGCTGGCACCCTCTTCGCCACGGATCTTCAGGCTGAGCTGCCCATCCACGAAGTTCAGCTCCTCGAGTTCGACCCCGGTGCTGGCATAGAACTCGCCCCGCTCCATGGCGCTGATCAACGCATTCGCGCTCAACTCGGAAGCGCGCACCATCACCCATCCTCTGCCAGGGGTGGAAGCGCTGGCATTGTGGTAGTTGTGGCTGTCGTCAGTTGCCATCCCGAAGAGCGGCGCCGCGGATCCCGCACTCAGCCGCAGGGCGTTGACGATGTCCCACACCCGCTCCGTGCCCGCGTGCTGCTCGTCACCCTGGTTGTAGACCGAGGGATGGCCGTTGTAGACCTCGAAAAAGCGCTCCTGCGCCACGGCTGCCAAGTCCTCAGCGGTGACCGCAAAGCCGTAGTTGGGATGATTGAGATGAACGAGAATGGGTCGACCGAGCCGATCACTCTGCTCCTGAACCTTGTCGAGATTGTTGGCGATCACATCACGGACGCTCGCGCCACCCTGCGGCTCAATCAGTTCCGCCAGGTTGCTGGCATTGATGTGGATGGGGATGTTCTCGAAGCTGTCGGTGATCTCCTCCGCTGGCACGAGCAGAAACTCCTCCGCCGCCTCGAACTTATCGCGGAACTCCGCCAGTCCACGTAGGCGGACCTGCAACTTGCCAGCCTCCTCCCGGGTCAGCACCCAATCCTCGCCGAAGCGCCGGCGGTACTCGGCGAGAGCAGTACGGCCGCCGCGACGAATGACCAAATCGTTGCTCACCCACTTGTCGTGATCGCTGAGGATGTTGTGATCGGACAGAGCGAGGAAGTGATAGTCCTGACTGCGATACCAATCGACGATCATCTCCGGGAAGTCGTTGCCGTCGCTCCATAGAGAATGGGTGTGCAGGTTGCCCTTGTACCAGCGCGCCGGCCTTTCGAAGGCCATGGCGGTAAGTAGCCAGCCTGCGGAAGCTAGGATGAGGATCGAGGCGAGGGCTGTGCGCATTGGAGTCTCCAGGAATATTGCCAGCGTCGGCACAAGCCTAGCGAAGGCGCTGGCCATTCTTCAGGAACTCGCGACTTTCCTCGCCAGGACCGGGCATTCGATCATGCCCTGCTGCAGATCTCCAGGCCGGGCCTGCTATGATCCGCCCATGCCGATCGCCAAGTTGAGCCCCGCACTGCCTCTCATCGCCCTGCTTTGCAGTGGCTGCGACACGGTGCAAGAAACCGGACGTAGCCAGTTCACCATGTTCTCCTCCGCGGAGATGTCCCAAATGGGAATCGAGGCCTACGCCGAGTCCACCAAGTCCTATCAGGAGATCACCGGCACGCCGGAGGCGGAGATGGTGCAGCGCCTCGGCAAGCGCATCGCCGATGCATCCGGTCGAGATTACGAATGGGAGTTCAAACTCCTCGATGCCCCGGACACGGTCAACGCCTTCGCCCTTCCCGGCGGCAAGGTCGCGATCTTCTCGGGCATCGTCCCAGTCGCTGGCAACGAAGACGCCCTGGCCGCAGTGGTCGGTCACGAAGTCGCCCATGCCACATCGCGGCATGGCAACGAGCGCATGAGCCAGTCCTTCGCCGCCAACCTCGGGCTCGCTGTCGGCGCCGGAGCGATGGAATTGAGCGACATGGATGCGGACGACAAGAGCCTTGCTATCGCGGCCCTCGGCGGGGCGGTGCAAATCGGCGCTCTGCTGCCCTATAGCCGTTTGCACGAGACTGAGGCTGACGAGATCGGATTGCGCTTTCTGATTCGCGCCGGCTACGACCCTTATCAAGCGCCGCTCTTCTGGGAGCGCATGGCGCGAGAGGGCTCGGGACAGGTACCAGAGTTTCTCAGCACACACCCTGATCCGCTGAACCGTGCCGCGCGTCTGCGTGAGTTGATCCCCAGACTGCAACGGGAGGAGGAGGGCAGGGGGCTCTAGCCTCAAAGGCCCCTAGCTGCTAGCCTGCCGGCGCCTTTCGCGTCCCATCCCGCAGCCCGTCGGTTGCACCCGGCGGTCGGATTCCATTGCAGATGATCAGAGCATCACTCGCTGTCGCATGCGTGGCCTTAGTCTCTCTGGACCTTCCGGCACTGAATCCCCCGCCACAGGGCGGCGGTCGATTCCGCAGCCCTGACCGCTCGGAGTTCGAGAAACCTCCCCTCATCGCCTGGCAGCGCAATCTGGATGATGCCCTCGCTGAGGTTGCAGCTACCGGCAAGCCCTTGCTCATCTGCGTCAATATGGATGGCGAGGTCGCCTGCGATCAGCTCGCCGCCCGCAACTACCGCAACGCCAAGTTCGCCGCCCTGATCGATGGCTTCGTGCCGGTGATCGCATCGCCGGCCAGGCATAACGAATCCGACTACGACGGGGCGGGCCGACGCATACCTTGCCCGCGCTTCGGGCGGGTCATCTGCGGTGAGCACATCGACATCGAACCCATTCTCTATCGAAAGTACTTCGCAGGCGAACGAGTGGCGCCGCGACATCTGGCGGTGAGCCCAGAGGGCAAGATTATCTTTGATCTGTACCTGCTCAATCGACTCTCAAGCATCGATGCAGCCCTTAAGAAGCAGGGCAGGCCCGGCGCCGCGAAGGGACAGGCGGCCGTTGCCGGAGCACTCCCCCTGAACTCGGCGGATGCTGCCGATCGCAGCCTGGTCGAGGACAAGTTCATCGCCATGGCCGAGGAGGATCAGGTTGCCATCCTCGAGGAACTCGCAGAGCTGCCACTGCGACACCCGGAGCTGCAACGCATGGCGATTTTCAGCGCGAGCAAGCGACTGCGTCGAGCGGGCATCGAAAGCCTGAGCTCCGCAGCCAACCTGCAGAGCCTGAGCTTCTATGAGCGGGCCTGTGACGAAGCGGAGGAACTGGGTGGCCTCGAGGGTCTCATGCAAGCCCTGCAGGAGCTCGCCAAATTGGAGTCGAGTGAAGCGACGCGCATCTTGCGTACTCGCCAAGGTCTGTATTCCCCTTCGAAGGTCGTGGACCTCGCCAACTGGACTGCGGCCCTGATCGAGGACCCGGGCAGCAGCAGAAAGATTCTCGATCGCTCGGAGTTGGAAGCGCTGGATGCCCGACTGGAAGCGCTGGAGAGGCGTAGCCAGCAGTATCCCAGTGACGGCGAACTGCAGCTGGAGATCGCCGCCACCAACATGCGCTATGGCCTGATCCAGTTGTCGAACGGCCACAATCCCAGCCTGCTCTTCCAAGATGCACTCACCGCCGCGGAACGCGCCGAGAAGCGCGGAGCATCCCCAGGCCTCGCCCTCGCCTACCAGTCCTGGTCTCTTTACCTGATGGGCGACATCGAAGCCTCGGGCCCAGCCGCGGAGAAGGCTCTTCCACAGCTCGTCGCCACTGCTGGCAGTCCATTGAGCGCTGAGATTCTGGGCATCTTCGCCAGCTACCGCACTCGCGCCCTCTACGACGCAACTCGCCGAGGCAACGACTGGCCCGCCGCCTGGGTTGCGGACATTCACTGCGCCTACCAGGCTCTCGCCCGCCACGCCGCCGGCCGCGCTGATCAAGCGGCAGCGCATATCGACTGGTTGGTGTACATGAACGCCTTCGCCCAGGAAGGGCTGGCAGTCGAGGCAGCCCTGGCCAAGTTTCCCCGAGATGCGGACGTGCAGGAGTGTTGGCGACGCATCCTGCTGCGTGAAGAAGGCCCGGCCGGCCTAATCACGGGCTACGAGAGGATCGCTGCCCAGCCCGGACATGAGGGCAGCTTCAACTGGTTTGCCGCTTACTCCAGCCTGGTCGGGGCCGAGCAATTCGTGGCAGGAGGAAACCCCGAGCCGGCCATGGGCGCCTATGGCCGAGCCATCGAACTCTTTGGCGAGAGTGTGCGCATCGAACCGAGCTTCAAGGACTCAGCGGATCACTTCATCGCCCTGGCTCTGGCAGGGCGCGCGCGTCTCGAAATGAGCGCCGAGTCCTTCGAGGCTGCCGTCGGTGATGTCTGTGCAGCCTTGGCCAGGCGACCCTACTCGGCCCGATCCAACGACGGCCTGGGCAATTCGCCCCTGGGCACGGCGCGGCTCCTGGCCAAGGCCCTTGCGGAGCAGCAGCAGAAAGAGCTGGGCAAGAGCCTGCAGAGTCGCCTCAGCGAGCTGGGCTTCGATCTCGAGACCGGCGGCGACTGAGCACCTGCAGCAGGAGGCATTTACAGCCTGCTGCGTCCAGGGTCACAATGTCCTCCCTGGATAATAATTCCTGTAACGAAGCGAGCCCCCAGCACGATTTGGGGGGCATGGCAGGCAATCAAGCGGATCAGCTGTTCGCGCGCTTTCAGCGCTGTGGTGATCCGGATCTACTGGCACGGGTCTTCGACCTGACCGCCACCAAACTGCTGCGGGTGGCCATCCATCTCAGCCCGGATCCGGCAGCGGCGGAGGACCTGGTGCAGGCGACCTTCGTCACCGCCATGGAGAAGGTCGATCAATACCATAGCGATCGACCGCTCCTCCCCTGGTTGAGTGGCATTCTCGAACTCCACGCCAAGACCAGCCGCAGCAAGGCCAGGAGGAAAATCGAGCCCAGTCGGCTTGGCGATCCCCTGGAAGAGGATCCGGAGCGCCTGGCTCAGGAAAACGAACTGGGGGACGCGATCGACTCGGCCCTCGACCGAATCCCTGAGACCTACCGAACGGTCCTCCTGCTCAAGTTGCGACATGGCATGAGCCCCGCTCAGATCGCCGATGCCCTCGCCCGATCGCCGGGTGCAGTGCGGGTGCAGATCCATCGCGGACTCGAGATGCTGCGCAAGCTATTGCCGGCGAGCATCGCCCTCGCAGCGGTCTTTGCCTTCACCCCCACCCGGGGGCTAGCCGCCATACGCCGCGAAATTAAACGCCAAGCCGGCCGCCAACTCGCACCCGCCGGCATAGGAATCGTGACAGGTGGAATCCTCATGAAGAAAGTCGTCGCCAGTCTCGTTCTTGCCGCTGTCGCGGTGAGCGGCGGGCTCTTTTTGTACCAGCTCGATGACGCTGTCGCCGTCCCAGTTGCCGATGCCGGCATGGTCGAAGGCGAGAGCAGTTTCCAGATGATCGATGCCGGCGAAGCCAGCAGCATCGACCGGGACCAGGCCGCTGACTTCGACGTCGGGACCTCCGGCGCGGAGCGGGTCTTGGCCCAGACTCCTGAAGCCAGTCCGAACAGCCTCCTGGTCCGCGTTCTCTGGGCCGACGACAAGACTCCCGCCCAGGGCGTCGGCGTCACCGTTCGGCCTCATGATGGCCGCCATCCTCGCCTGCACACCAAACGACGAGTCACGGACAGGTCCGGCCTCGCCAGCTTCGATGACCTGGCCGCCGGCATCGTCGGCATCTACGCCGACCGCAAACTGCACGAGCCCGAGAAGGAGGCGCGGCTTGGAGCCTTACTCAATGATGCTCGTATTCTCGAGGGCAAGCTGAAGGACCAGTTCACCATCGAGGCGGGCAGCGTCGCCCTGCCCCAGGCCACCCTCGAATTCACCGAGCAAGTCCCCATGAACGTGCCCAGATGGACCCTGACAAGCCAACGGCAGTCCGCCATGCGCTCCCTCGAATCGAGCTTCACAGCAATCCATAGCGGCGATTTCACCGAAGTCGTACTGCCCACGGACGGGAGCGAGTTCATCGACCTGGGCGGCCGCAAGATACAACTCCTCGACCCGACCACCCTCGACCTACCTTCCAAACTGCCGAACGAAACGCCGGTAGCCATCGAGACCATTGGCAAGGAACCGGTCTACGTCGAAGTGCTGATCGAACGGGGCATCAACCTGCATGGCAGAGTCCTCGACGGCAGCGATGCGCCCATCGCTCGCGCTGAGATTTGGGTCATGAGCAAGTCCGGGGACCAGGGACAGATCCTCACGCGCAGCGACGAGGAGGGCCACTTCGCCCTGGAAGGACTGCAAGCGGGCGCGCGCATTCTTGCCCGCGCCGCCGGCTTCGAACCCTCCCAGCCCTTCAAACTCGCCAAGTCCGAGGACAAGAGTAAGGCCCTGGAAAAGGACATCGTCCTCGCCAACCGCGCCGGCATCCTACGCGGCCTGGTCTTTGACGATCAGGGTAATCCGCTGCCGGACGCAGCTCTGCAGATTGGCAACCCGAAGTCCAAGCTGCCCGCGATCCACACGCGCAGTGACAGCATCGGTGGCTTCCAGGCAGTGGGACTTCCCCGCGGCGAAGTCCTCGTCGTCGTTCTCGCCCCGGGCTTCCAGCCCTACCAGGAGCAGCTCAGCATCCAGGCCGAGAGCATCACCGAACGAGAGATTCACCTACAACCGGGCTGGGTTCTCGCCGGCCAGATCTTCGATCCAGAGGGCAATCCCCTGGAAGGCAAGACCATCTATGCCGAGTCTGAGGGCAAGCCCACCACCGAAGTGACCTCGGGCAAGGACGGTAGCTTCCGCCATGAGACTCTCGCCCCAGGACCGGTCACCCTCGTGGTCAAGGAAGATGACTTCCGCGAACTGCGCCAGCTGGTGCACGGTTCAGCTGGTGGCGAGCAGGAACATGACCTGCATTTACCGGCCTGGGGGAACATCTCTGGGCGCATCGAAAGCAGCAGCGGCGAAGCCCTCTCCAACTGGCGCATCAAGGCCTTCCCCATGCAGGAGAGCGCCAAGGTGCGCAGCTACAAGAGCGAGGAGGACGGCGCCTTCCACATGCAGGCTGAGCCCGAGCTCCGCTACCGCATCGAGGTCTACCCCAACCTGCCCAAGTCGACCGGCATCATCCGCATGGGCGGCGGCGGCGAAGCCCAGGTCTTCTACAGCTTTGTCGGGGTCGACCAGAATCAGAAGCGGCCCTCCGGGCGGCGTGTCATCGATTGCGACTGGCTGGGCGAGATCAGCGGCAACCGCAGTGACCTGGTCATTCGCATCCCCGATGCCATGCTTCCCAGTGCCAAGCTGAAGGGCAGGGTCATGAGCGCTCAGGGACAAGCCTTGACCGGCAGTCTGCAGGTCTACGTCGATGGCCAGAAGCGCAGTATGAAGATCGACGAGCAGGGCCGGTTCGAGATCGGTCCAGTCATCCCCGGTGACTACAGCTTCCAGATCGTCTGCAAGGACAAGAGCTACCCTCCCTTCTATCTGGACCTGGCCCACCTGAGCGCCAACGAAGAACTGGACCTGGGCATCCTCAATCCGCCTCAAGGCAGCAAAGTACAGATCCAGGTCATGGACAATCGGGCGGCGGCGGGCTCGAAACTACGCGCCCACATCTCGGACAGTCAGGGGCGCCTGGTCCGCACAGTCGGCTTGAACGGCCAGGGCCTGGGCAGCACCAACCTCGCCCCGGGTGACTACCGTGTCGAGCTCAAACAGGGCAAGCAGGTGCTCATGGAACGCAAGCTGCGCGTGAGCGCCGGAGCAGCCGGCCGACTCAACTTCGAAGTCAACGACTGAGGCCCGCTCAGACCTTCGCCAGCCAGAGGCTTAGCTCGGCCCCACCGAGCTTGCCCTGGCTCGCGTGCATGCCCGCATCGCCACCAGCGAAGTCGAGACTCGCCGCCAGGGTCTGCTCTTGAATGTACTCGCGATGACTCTCGACCGCTGCGCGCGCTCCATCGCTGAGTTCCAACCGCAGGCGAATGCGATCGGCGATGTGCAGGTCCGCATCCTTGCGGGCCTGCTGCACCATGCGCACCAGGTCGCGGGCCAGGCCCTCCGCCTCGAGCTCGGGAGTCAGATCCACATCGAGCACCGCCACCGCGTCGTTGCTGCTCAAGGCCTGGGAGACCAGGCCCTCCTTGGGCTGCAGGCGCTGTTGGTACTCATCCGCCTGCAACTCCACGCCACCGACTAGAGCGCGCCCATCGTCCTGGATCTGCCAGTCGCCGGAACGGGCCGCCCCCATGACCTTTTTCATGTCCGGACCCAGCTTGGGTCCCAGGACCTTGGCATTGGGCTGCAACACGAAGCTACCGTAGGCCTCCATGTCCTCGGCGAAGTGCAGGTCCTTCACGTTGATCTCGTCCTTCACCAGTTCCGCATAGGCTTTCAGCCGCTCCGCGCCTTCTCCGGCCACGGTCAGGGACTTCAGGGGCAAACGGATCCGCAGCTTGTGCGCCTCGCGCAGACCCAGACCCACCGAGCACACATCCCGAATGCGATCCATGTCGGCGACCAGCTCCCGCTCCTCCGGCCAGTCGGAGACATCGGGCCAATCCGACAGGTGCACGCTGCGCTCCCCAGTCAACCCGCGATAGATCTCCTCGCTGATCAGAGGTAGCAGGGATGCCACGGTCTTGCTCAAGGTCACAAGAGCCGTGTACAGGCTGTCGTAGGCGTCGAGCTTGTCTTGATCCTGCTCCGACTTCCAAAAGCGATTGCGACTGCGGCGAATGTACCAGTTGTTGAGCGCCTCCAAGTACTGGCTCACCGCTTGGCATGCCCCCATCAGGTCATAGGCATCCATCCGTTCCTGAACGAACTCTACCAGCTGTCGCGTCTTGCCAATGAGATAGCGGTCGAGGAGCTGAGT
Source organism: Planctomycetota bacterium (assembly GCA_021776805.1). Taxonomy (GTDB): domain Bacteria; phylum Planctomycetota; class UBA1135; order UBA1135; family UBA2386; genus JAJFFD01. The sequence continues at coordinate 2,131 of JAJFFD010000010.1, read as the reverse complement.
ACTGTCCGTCCGCAGGCTCGCCTCGATGCCATCCGAGTTCGCATACAGAGTGAAGAAGTAGTACGCGTTCCAGATCGGGTTGATCACCAGACGCACCACCTCGCCGATGCTCTTCCCCTCCCGATCGATCTGCAGGTCGTTGCCACGCAGGATCGACGAGGACACCAGGAACCAACGCAGAGCATCCGCACCGATGGTCTCGCAGACCTCCTCCGGATCCGGGTAGTTGCGCAGACGCTTGCTCAGCTTCAGACCCCGGTCGTCGAGCACCACCCCGTGGCAGATGCAATTCAAGAAAGGGGGCCGATCGAACAAGGCGGTCGCCAAGACCATCATGGTGTAGAACCAACCACGGGTCTGGGCCACGTACTCGACGATGAAGTCGGCGGGGAAGTGATTCTCGAACCAGTCCTTCTGCTCGAAGGGATAGTGGATCTGGGCGAAGGGCATGGAACCGGACTCGAACCAGCAGTCGAGCACCTCAGGAATCCGCCGCATCTTGCTCTTGCCCGTCGGATCATCCGGATTCGGCCGCACCAGCTCATCGATGAAGGGTCGATGCAAGTTCTCCGGACGCACACCGAAGTCCCGCTCCAGCTCGTCCAGGCTGCCATAGACATCGGTCCGCGGATAAGCCGGATCATCGCTGCGCCAGACCGGGATCGGCGTCCCCCAGAAACGGTTCCTACTGATGGACCAGTCCCGCGCATTCTCCAACCAACGCCCGAACTGCCCATCCTTGATGCGCTCCGGGATCCAGTTGATCTGCTGGTTCAACTCCAGCATGCGCTCCTTGAACTCGGTCACCCGCACGTACCAGGAGTTCACCGCCCGGTAGATGAGCGGCGTGTCCGTGCGCCAGCAGTGCGGGTAGTTGTGCTCATAGGTCACGTGCTTGAGCACGCGCCCCGCATCCTTCAGGCGCTTGATGATGGCCTTGTTGCAGTCGAGGACGTTCTGCCCCACGTAGTCGGTGATCTCCGCCGTGTAGCAGCCACTCTCGTCCACGGGCACCAGCAACTCGATGCCGGCCGCCTCGCAGACCTTCTGGTCGTCTTCACCAAAACCGGGGGCCATGTGCACGATGCCGGTTCCGTCTTCCGTGGAAACGAAGTCGGCGGCCAAGACCCGGAAGGCCTTGTCATGCCCCACAAAGTACGGAAAGAGCGGTGTATAGCTCCGCCCGACCAGGTCCCTGCCCGACAGAGTCCCGACCACTTCGTGACCATCCAAGTCCTTGGCGTAGGAGGGGATCGTCCCCGAACCGATGACCAACAACTGATCCCCATGGCGCAGGATCGAGTACTCGATCTCCTCCCCCACCGCCAAGGCCAGGTTGGATGGCAGAGTCCATGGGGTCGTGGTCCAGGCCAGGATCCGCATGGGCCCCGGATCCCCATCCCTCGCCTCCAGATCGAAGCCAACGGTCACCGCCGGGTCCTGCCGCGGACGGTAGCTGTTGTCCATCCGCGTCTCGAAGTTCGACAAGGGCGTCTCCGCCGCCCAGGAGTAGGGCATGACCCGGAAGCCCTCGTAGACGAGGCCCTTGTCCCAGAGCTGCTTGAAGGCCCACATGACGCTCTCCATGTAGGAGGAGTCCATGGTCTTGTAGTCGTTTTCGAAGTCGACCCAGCGGGCTTGGCGGGTGACGTAGGCCTTCCACTCGTTGGTGTACTTCAGTACTGACGTACGGCAGGTCTCGTTGAACTTGTCGATGCCGAAATCGGTGATGGCCTTGCGCCCGGAGATACCGAGGATGCGCTCGGCTTCCATTTCGGCGGGGAGGCCGTGGCAGTCCCAGCCAAAGCGGCGCTCGACGCGACGGCCGCGCTGGGTTTGGTAGCGGGGGACGATGTCCTTGACGTAGCCGGTGAGGAGGTGACCGTAGTGGGGTAGGCCGTTGGCGAAGGGGGGACCGTCGTAGAAGACGTATTCGTTGGCGCCCTGTTCGCCGTGGGGCCGGATGTCGACGGATGCCTGGAAGATGTTCTCGTCCGCCCAGAACTTGAGGATGCGCCGTTCCAGCTCGGGGAAGCTGGTCTGTTGCTGCACCTCTGGGTAGGGCTTCTTCGCGGGCTCGGTCATGGGCTGGGAAGTGTGGGGTTTGGGGGGGGGAATTGCAAAAGGGTGG
>JAJFFD010000090.1 GCA_021776805.1 Planctomycetota bacterium | reverse complement strand
AACCGGGCCCGACTCGGCCGCAAACGTACACAGTTCCGTCTGTGTGTACATCGACGGAATACATCCGGTCATAGTTGGCACTGCCGAGATAGGTAGCCCAGATGAGATGACCGTCCGGCGAGAACTTGGCAACGACACCGTCGGATTGTCCAATCGACCCGAGCTGATTGCCTCCGAAGTTGTAGGTTCGATCGTAGGCCCCAGGCGTCGTAGGGAAGTCGGGGGAAGCAGTGCCACCGACTACGTAGATATTGCCGGCCGCGTCGACGGTCACGTCGCGAATCTCCTCGCCGCTAGTCCCACCAAAGTAGGTGGAGAAGCGAAGCGCGGGGGTATCGAGGTCGACGCTTGGGGGATTCTGAGCGAGGCCTGGACTTGCCGCAGCGCAGCACATCCAGCCGGCCAGCAAGTACCCGAGAACTGCGAATGTTGCGGGGGATCGCCTTGAGCGAGCCGCAATCAACTGGTGAGTCCCGGGTATCATGAACATGGCCTATTCCTAAATTACTGTTGTGACCCTTGGTGCTTCGCGAGTCTCGGTAGCGTCCGTTACGTCTAACGGAGGATTCGTGGGTCAAGAAATGATACCACTCGTTTTCCTTAGCCTTGCACACGCAGCGAGGCAACATAGATAGGGACGCCAGATGGTTCGCTACACCGCATCGACCAGACGCACGAATATGAAATGCCTGCATCCGGTTAGGATCGGCGACCCTTCTCCGGGATGTTCCGTAGACGAACCATGACTCCATTCATCGATCGCTGGCGGGAACACAGCCCGCTTTCCATCTCTCTCCTGTTCGGTTGCCTGGTGGCTTGTAGCGGTGGCGGAAGCCACACCGACTCCGGTCTCGTCATCAGTACCAGCTTGAGTCCCGCCCACGGCATGGTCGTGCGCGCGCCGCAGAATGGCCCCTTCCTGCCCTCGAGCATGGACTACGTTCTGACGAGCAAGGTCACGGTTGACTTGAGCTACGAGCTGGAGAATACGGAACCCTGGATCAAGCTGTCCGGGGCCGTCTCGGGCAACTTGCGAGCCAAGGAGTCGGCGAACTTCAAGGTGTCACTGGACAGCGCCTTGGTGGCTGCTCTCGGACCGGGAACATACCTGGGCAGGGTCACAGTTCGGGAGAGCAGATCTGGGACTGCACTCCAACATAGAGAGATTCGCCTGACCGTCGAGCCAGACACCGACACCGAGTTGATTCCCGCCGACGGGATGCTGTCCTCCGGACCCCTTCAAGGACCCTTCACTCCCTCGAGCAAGGACTACACCCTGACCAACCGGGCAGCGCTGGACCTGCAATATCGAATAGAGGCGACGGAGCCGTGGATCACCGTATCGGATCCCTTGTCAGGCACGTTGCCGACACAAACTTCACTCGGCTTTACGGTGTCCTTGGATCCGCGGGCAACCGGGCTGCTCGCCGCAGGCGACCACACGGCAGCCGTGACCCTGAGCGATTCCCGATCCGGCAAGGTTTTGCAACAGCGCCCGGTGAAGCTTTCGATCCTAGGCAGTGGTCTCGGTCCGCCGACTCTACATTTCTCCACCTACTTTGGTGGGAGTAGCGGCGAGGAGATTCGCGATGTGGCCGTCGACGCGGCCGGCAATATCTACGTAGTCGGTGGCACTGCTTCCCCCGACTTCCCTACGACGCCGGGGGCCTACGATCGAACCTACAACTTCGGAGGCAATCAGCTCGGGTCGATTGGACAATCCGACGGTGTCGTTGCCAAGTTCTCACCGGACGGTCATCTCATCTGGGCTACCTATCTCGGCAGTGCCAACTATGACCGGATGTATTCCGTCGATGTACACACAGACGGAACTGTGTACGTTTGCGGCCGAGTCGGGCCCGGTTTCCCAGTCACTCCCGGTGCCTTCCAGACCGAGTTCAAGGGGACTGGAGGCACGCAGTATGGCGTTCAAACCGGTGCCATCGTCAAGCTCGCAGCGGATGGATCGGAGATTCTCTGGTCGAGCTACGTGGGAGTGGGCTGGTTGCTTCGGAATTTCGACATCGACGAAAACGGGGACGTGTACCTGATGATCGGTAGCAACGCCAACTCGGGCAGCGTGACTCCACCGTCCTGGTTTGCCACGGCCTTCGACAACGCGTACCAGAAGACTCGCGTCGATTCTCGCGATACCGGGGTCGCGAAGGTGAGCGCCGATGGATCCCGTGTCTTGTGGGCAACGTGGATTGGCGGCAACGGCAAGGATTCGGAGGAAGGCTCCCTCGTAGTCGATGACAGCGGTCGGCCATACATCCTGTTCAATACCGACTCGACTGATCTATCGACGACTCCCGGTGTAGCCGGGACCGGGCCGATCGGGAGGACCGACTTATTCCTGGCACGCCTTTCCGCCGACGGCAGCGCTTTGGAGATGGGAACGTACCTGGGCAGCTCGGGCAATGATGGTGTGGAGACCCACGGCCTGGGACTCACGGACGATGGGGTGACGGTAGCCTTCAACGCTGAGGGTGGTGATCTGCCCACCACAGTCGGGGCCTTCCAGAGAACCTTCGGTGGTGTGCGTGACGGGGTGGTGGTGAAGCTCACGCACGACGGCGCTCTCATCGCTTCAACCTATGTGGGTGGGTCGAACCGGGAGGAACTCGACGGGCTGTCCGTCACGCCAGACGGCGAAGTCCTCTTCGTAGGCGAATCGACATCCCCGGATTTTCCGGTGACTGCGAATGCCCACCAGAGTTTCCTCGGCGGAGGCCTGGACGGGGTCGTGATCGTCCTGGCAGCGGATCTGAAGAGCGCCTCCTATAGCACCTACATGGGCGGCTCGAACTGGGAGAAGCTTCGCGCCGCGACCTTCGACGGGCGAGATCTGGTCGTCGCCGGCCTGAACAACGGG
>JAJFFD010000089.1 GCA_021776805.1 Planctomycetota bacterium | reverse complement strand
GTCGACGAGTGCGCGAAACAAGCCATCCAGGTTCTTGTGCGGGCTGATGCCGCCGACGTAGAGAATCAGCGGGGTGTCGATAGGCAAGCCCAGTTTCTTCCTGATGCGGAGCTCTTGCTCTTGGTCATCCAGTTCTCGAAACACTGGATCCGGTCCCTCGCTTATGACGGCAATGTCATTGGCCGGGATGCGAAACATCTCCGCGATCTGCTTACGCGCGTCATGCGAGACTGTGACGAGTTGATCCGCCTGCCAGAGAGCCAGCTTGCTCTTGATCCGCCAAAACTGCCGGGCTCTGAAGTTTGGGAATATCAGCTTGGGGTGCCGTTCCGCCGTGGCGTCGTGAAACGCGATGACCGTGGGCGTCCGGCAGGTCATGGGGTAGTAGGAGTAGCGGGTGGGAAAGAAGAAGACGTCATACTTGGCCCTGGCCACTGAGCGTCCAAGTCGCCAGAGATCCGGCAGTCGACGGGCGCCATCAGCGGATGCCGCCTGAATCTGCTGTTCGCTCGTTGCCACCGCATCTATCGTCACTCCCTCGGGGAACTTACCCTGGGCCGCGGTGGCCTCGTCTAGCACCAAGGTATACTCGTGTTCCGGGAATTCGCGGACCAGCGCGCTCACCAATTCGCGCGTGAACCGGCCATAGCCTCGGAGGTTAGCCCATGTGCATGCTTCGATTCCGATTCTCATACTGGTCTCGGCACCTAGGCCTGCTGGCCCATGCCTCTGGCCTCGCTTGATCTTGTGCCTTCTACTTGTATCCTAATCTATGACGAGCTCAGCAATTGGACGGATTTGGCATGTTCGGGCCGCCTTCGCCACAGCCTTCAAGTTGAGTTTGATATCGAGGTCGTTCGAGTGGTCGAGGGTGCAATATGAATCTTGTCGGTAGAGTTGCAAAGCAAGCGCGCTTGTATTGGAAGGGCCTGGGAATACCAGATGTTCCGAGCCCTCCGTTTCTCATTCTGTTTATCAACTCGATCTGCAATATGAAGTGCGAGCACTGCTTCTATTGGCAGCAGCTCAACAGCCCTGACGACCTGACCTTCGAGGAGATGGTGTCCTTGTCCAAGCAGCTCGGGCCGATCGAGAATCTCAACCTCTCCGGTGGTGAGCCATTCTTGCGCAAGGACTTTGCTGAGATCTGCCTGCAGTTCGTCCGGCACAATGGCGCGAAAGAGATCTACGTTCCGACCAACGGCTACTTCACCGAGAAGACGGTCACGCAGATTCGCGCGACCTTGAAAGAGCCCAGCTTGCGCTTGTTCGTGGCCGAGATATCTCTAGATGGAATGCCAAGTGTTCATGACACCTTTCGTGTCACCAAGAACGCATTTCATAAGGCCATGGAGACCTACGATGCCTTAGTCGAGTTGCAGAAGGAGGATCCCCGACTCCAGATCCACGCCAACTCTTGCGCGACTGCAGACAACATGGACGAAGTTCGGATGTTGTCAACTTTCCTATTCGACCGCTGCCCGAAGATGACCCACCACAACTTGGCGATGATTCGAGGCGATCGCAAGAACCCGTCCTTGGGAGGGCCGGAGCTCGATGAGTATCAGCGTCTCTATGAGTACATTCGCAAGCTATGGGCGCCACGCGAAGAGAACCGCTATGGCGGGCTGGTCGAGCCGATGCTGCAATGGGCCAAGGTGCGCACTGCCCGCGAGCAGAGGCAGGTGATCCCATGCAAAGCTGGTGTTCTAAGTGCAGTCATCCATGCGAATGGTGATGTTGCTGTATGCGAGCAACACCCGCCCCTCGGAAACCTCCGCAAGAACTCATTCAAGGAGATCTGGTACGGTGAAGATGTGCGCAAGCTGCGTGCCTCGATTCGTGCCAAGGACTGTCACTGCACCAATGAGATCTTCATGTGGCCTAGCGTGACCTACCAGCCTGCTCAGTTGGCAAAGGCAGCCGTGGGTTCAAGGCCCTGGACAAAGCCAAAGCCACTACAGAATGGTGAGCGAGTCGATTGGACTGGATCGACTGCCGATGTTCCAATTCCTCCGTCTGTCGCGGACAAGGGCGAGTGACTACGCTGATTCCTCAGCAGACTCATGCCCTCGTATGCTCAATGCACTGGGCGTAGCTTGGTTGCGAAACTTGACAGGCTTGCAACCGGGCTTCGATTACTACGGAACAGGATCGATGGTTGTCCGGACCAATTCTAGTCCGGGAGAGCGTTGGCTCCATCGGGGGGCACGAGGAACAGGCTGTTGAAGCTAGTTCGTGACTACCTTGCTCTCGCCATTGGGCAGGTCCTCAGCAAGATCGTCATCTTCGTTGCCTTCGCCTACCTGGCCAGAACTCTAGAGCCTGAGGACTATGGCTTCGTTGAGTTCGCCTTCGCTCTGTCCTTGTTTGCGACGATCGTTGTTGACCTTGGACTTGGTGCCATCGGTGCGCGCGAGCTAGTCAAGGACCCAAAGCGGGCGGAGTCTCTCACCGCTACGATTCCTGCGGCACGCATTCTCATGGCCCTGATGGTGGTCCCTATCATGGGTTTCGGCGCCGAGCTAATGGGGCACAGCGAGGAAACCGTTCAGCTAGTATGGCTGTTTGGCTTCGCTTTGCTGGCATTGCCATGGAAGCAGGATTGGTTGCTGCAAGGGCTGGAGATGATGAGCGGGGTTGCCCTGGGCGATGTGATCCGCGCTGGAGTCTTCGCGATCGGTGTATTCGCCTTTGTACGGGGCCCTGAAGATTTTCTCGAAGTCGGGTTCATCGAGGTGGCGGCCGCCTTTTCGGCGGCGTTCTTCTACCTGGGCTTTCAGCGCCTGTACGTGGGGCCCCTGCGGGTGCGATTCTCCATCCAACAGATTCGTGAGCTCGCGAGTCAGGCCTCAGTAATTGGCCTCAGCCACGTTGTCTGGGCAATCAATCAGTACGTGCAGCTGATTCTCTTGGCCAGCATCGTCGGTGGTGCCTCGACTGCCTACTACGGGGCTCCGCATCGAATCGTCGCTTCGCTCTTGATCTTCGGTCACCTCTATCACTTCAACTTGTTCCCGGTCTTGATTCGCGTGACTTTGGGATCGCGCGAGCAGTTTGCTCACATGATGCAGGCATCCACTCGGATTGTCGCATGGACGGGAATTCTGGCTGGGCTCTTCTTCACTATGCTAGGCCGGCCGGTCTTGGAACTCGTGTTTGGCGATCGTTTTGGAGCCGGGGCACCAGTGCTTGCCATACTGATCTGGGCGTTGCCCATCACCGCATTGTCGGGTCACGCACGTCAGTGCTTGGTTGCGAAGAACAGACAGAAGCAACTCCTGTATGCCCAATTGGTCGGTATGGCCGCGACACTCTTGGCGACGCCGTTTCTGATTTGGAGTTATGGAGCCGTTGGAGCTGCGATCGGAATGGTTGGAGCCAACCTCGCCGTTTGGATCGCGGCCAATGCCTATGCGCGAATTCATATCGGCACAATCCCCTTTACGGGGGGGGTGATACGGCCACTTGCCCTGGCAGTCTTGATCCTGCTGGTTTGGCTACTGGTACCCACTGCATCCTGGCAACTGGTGCTGTTGCTCGTGGCTTTCGCAGGATGCGCGCCGCTCATCGATCGCCAATTGCTACCGGATCTGAAGCAGCTCGCCCATGCCAAGTCGGGTTTGGGTGAGGATGGCCAGGCGGCAGGCTAGGAACCTGTCTCCTGTTCATTGCAGTTTCTCCCCAGATCGGTCTGAGCTGCCCAAGCCATGGGCCTTCTGGGCTAAAGCTCAACGAGTTGCTCGATGATCTCGATATAGCTGCAGGGCCGAGTTCGTCTTGACGGGTCGGCTTGCAATCCAGGAGTGCCCATGCGAGAAGCGACTGTCAAAGAGAAGATCCAAGCCAATCCGGATCTGATTCCTTCCCTACCGGACATCGTCACCAAGGCACTGCAGCTGGTGGACAAGCCTGGAGTGAGTCCCGACGAGTTCGAGGAATTGCTATCCCAGGATCCTCCTTTGGTAGCAACGATGCTGAAGATCGCCAACTCACCGGTCAACGGCTTTGCCCACGAGAAGGAGAGCATTCGCGATGCCATCATCGGCATTGGGCTCAATGGCCTGCGAAGCATTCTCATGGGCTCGACTCTGAAGCGCTTTCTAGGGCGTCAATTCTCTTGCTACGGCAAGGACCCAAAGACTCTCTGGCGCCACTCGATGGCGGTCGCCAACGCAGCGAAGTTGATGAGCCGAAAGCTGCCAAACTCGCCGGTCAATGCGGAGGAGATGTTCGTCGCCGGCCTCTTGCACGACCTTGGCAAGCTCCTACTCGCGCCTTTCCTGACCCGAATGGGGGAGGACCTGAGCGCAGGTCCGGAGCCGCTGTACCTGGCAGAGGAAAGGCTCCTGGGTATCAACCACCAGGAAGCTGGCGGGATCGTCGCCGACAAGTGGAATATGAAGCCACTGGTCAAAGCTGTGATCACCAAGCACCACTACAAGGCATGTCCGCCGGATCTTCGTTACGCCATAGCCGTGGTTCGATTGGCAGACCAATGGGCTTCGGAGAATGGCATGGGAGCCGGCTCGCTCGAGAAGAACCCGGAGGTAAGGGCGGAAGACCTGGCGACTCTGGGCTTGGATGAAGCGGCCTGGGAGGACTTGCAAGAGGTGCTCGCGGAAGCGGTCTTCGCCGAGGTCTAGAGAGGCCTCTGCAGATCAGCGTGGGCGCGGGTGCTGGGCCAGGCCATCGACGCTGTCGAAGTGGACGGTTTGTTTCCTGCTTTGGCCCGTTCGCGCCAAGATTACCCTCGCCACAGGCCGGCGTCATGCACATCCTCGTACTCGCATGGACTGTCCATTCTGCGCTGAGCAAATACAGGAGAAGGCCAAACTCTGCCGCTTCTGTGGTGCTGTCAAGACCGGTGACCGATGGCAGATGTCAGCCTCCCATGCGGCGCTGCGGCCCCCTGGGACCTTCACCATGCGCTTGGCAGGAGCCGCGTTTGGAATCTCATCCTTGCTCGAGCTCTTGTCTATTGGTCGGGCGGTTCCGATGTTTGGGGCGCTGCGCGGCGGTGTGGTCGCCATGGTTTACCATGCCGTCTATGTCGTTCTCTTCGCAGCGCTCTTTACGGGTTTGTGGAATGCCAAGACGTGGGGCTATCGGCTCCTGTTCATTGGCACCAGCTTCTACACCATCGACAACTTGCGTTTCATTCTCGATCGGGCGGGAATGAAGGCGCAGATCGATGAGCAGCTCGCCGTCTTTGCATCCGTTCGTTCGATGTTCGACTCCGAAGCTTTGATGCAGCTGGCCACGATTACCGTTATCACTGCGGTCCTGTGTTGGTGGGGGTTCATGTGGTACGCCCGCCTCCGTCGCAGCTATTTCGTTGCTTGAGCCAGGCGAACAGAGGCGGGTGTTCAGCAGTCACTTGCCTCCTACTGGTCTTTGTTCCCAGCCAACTCGACGCCCAGTCGAGCCAAGGCCCGATGCAGCAGCATGCGCGTAGCGCCCTCGCTCTTGCCCAGTTCAGCGGCAATCTCGCTATGTGACAGCCCGCCAAGTCGAGAGAGGGTCACTACCTGTCGGTAATCCTCCGGCAGGCGGTCGAGAGCCACCTCCAGTTCGAGCAAGTCTTCGTGACGAATATGCTCACCACTGGGCGTGCTCATCTCCGCTACGTAGTCACCGACCGATTCGATCGGCGTGGCTCTGCGGGCGTCGCGCTTGTCCCGTAGCCAGTGTCGCTGTTTGTCGCGCATGCGGTTGCTGCATGCCACGAGCAACCACTTCCTAAAGGCCGCTTCGCCGCGGTACTCGACCCTGTCGATTCCCTCGAGCACAGTTCGGCAGACCGACTGCACGATGTCCGAGCTGGACTCGAGCTGGGCAAGTGGGCCCATGTGCAATCTGGTAAAGGCCCGCAGTTGCGGCAAGAAGCGTTCGAGAATCGAGGCCAGCGCGTCACGGTCACCCTGGCTGGCACGGTCGATGGTCTGCTCGAGATCGCTCATGAATTGGAATTCGTCCGTGACACCTGCCGAATGGTATCGTTGTTCCCCCTGAATGTATCCTTGCCGCTGGTAGCAGGGCGTGAGCATTATGGCGACGGATGAGAGATCAGAGCCCTCAGCAAGTGATCTGGAAGAGATCGTTGCCGAGCTCGTGGCTGAGAAGGACCCGGATGCGGCCTTGGCAGAGGCATGCGCCGCGCATCCTGCCTGGGCAGATAGAATAGCGAGCTCTGTGGCGGCGCTGCGGCGGCTTGGTTTGCTCGCAGAGCCCGTCGCCGCTCGAGCCGCGCGCGACAGCATCGCCGGATTTCGCATGCTGGAGGTGTTGGGGCGTGGTGGTATGGGGGTGGTCTATCGCGCGATTGATGCAGAACTGGGCCGTGAAGTCGCCCTCAAGGTGCTGCGCCCAGAGCTCCTGCACTTCGATGACAGTCGGGCACGCTTTCAGCGGGAGATCGAGAGCGCGTCAAGGCTGCGTCACCCGGGGATTGTTTCGGTTTACAGTGCCGGTGAGGACGACGGGGTGCCCTTCTTCACCATGGAGTTGGTGGAAGGTAGAGCTCTGTCGAGCAGTATCCAGGCTCTGCGTGGCCAGCCTTTCGGCCTACGTCGAGGCGCTGACCTTCTGGGTGTAGCAGTGAGTGAAGGTTCCGGTAGCCAAACGGGGACCGGGAATCTTGCCGACAACTGGCTTCGTGCCTGCCTGCAAGTCATACGCATGGTCGCCGAAGCTCTGCAGCACGCTCACGAGAATGGCGTCGTGCATCGGGACGTGAAGCCCGCCAACATCTTGGTCGATGTGCACGGTCGCGCGCGACTGCTCGACTTCGGCTTGGCGCGTCTGGAATCCGCTCAACAGTTGACCAAGAGCAGCTCGCTCTTGGGTTCGCTGCCGTACATGCCACCTGAGTTGGTCGATGCCAGACTCGATACCCCTGGCGCAAGGCAGGATGTCTACTCACTGGCTGTCACTCTGTATGAGTTGCTGAGTCTCAGGCAGCCTTTTCTGGCTGACAGCTCGGAGGAGACACGCCGGCGTGTTGTCGCCGGCGAGTACTCCTCACTGCGCAAGCTAGAGCCAAGCATCGGGCGCGAGTGTGAGATCGTCTGTCAGAAGGGGATGGACCAGGATCCATCCCGACGCTACGCAAGCGCGCGAGAGTTCGCCGACGATCTCGACAATCTCCTGATGCGTCGACCAATCCTGGCCAAGCCTGCCGGACCGATTCTGCGCAGCTTGCGACTTGCACAGCGCCATCCAACCGGCTCGGTCGCCATCGCCCTCAGCATGCTGGTCGTTCTCGCCAGCGTCTACGCCATGTTTTCTACCATGCGAAGTCGGGATCTCGAGCGCCAGGCCATGCGCCAGCTTGTCGACTCGAATCTGGACTTCGTTTTTAAGTTCGCCCAAGGCCTGCAGAGCATCCCGGGCAGCATGGATCTTCGGGTCAAACTGCTGCGCCAGGCCGCAGATCAGCTTCTGCAGCTCGAGAGCAACAGGGATCTCGACCCAGCGCGCTTGGGAAAGATTGGCGAGGCGCATATTGCTCTGGCGGAGGTTCTGGGGCGTCCGAACAAGACGAACATCGGTGAGCGCGCGACGGCGGAGGAGCGCTATCAACATGTGCTCGAGGAGCTGGTGCCGCGTCTGGCGATTGCGAATGCGGCGGGCGCAGCCCTGCTCAATTCTCGCGCTGCCCTTGGCCTGGCGGCCATCCTGCGTTTTGGGGGTGAGTACGATTCAGCGATCGAAGTGCTCGATACGGCTGCCGAGGGGATTTCGGGCCACCTGGTCGACGCACCCGAGAGCAACTTGGAGAAGGTACTCGAGAGCCAGTATCTCCATGTTCAATCGCAACTTGCCTCCATCGCCGGCAGCCAAGGTCGTCACGATGAGGCTTTGAGCGGTTTCGAAGCCGTTCGTGAGCGTCGCCGCTTGCAGGCTGAGCACAATCCAGGGGATTCACAGGCCCAGCTCCTGCTCGCGAGTGCGAGTGCCGACGTGGCGGTGCCCCTCTACATGCTCGGCGACGCGACTGGAGCCGCGGCCGAGTATCGATCGTACATCGATCTACTGGAGGTCGGCTTGGCGCAGCGACCGGGTGATGCGCAGCTTGCCTTTCAGCGCTTGCGCAGAGGTGTGCCCTTCGTCGAGATCTTGATCGCTGCCAAGGAGCTGGAAGAGGCCATTGCCCAGGGTCAGCAACTCATCGAGCTCTGTGACCGCCTCGCCGCCGCCGACCCAGACAATGCCAACTTCCCAGGCTTTCGCCTGGCCACGACCTACAACATTGGTTGGGCCTATCAGGAGCGAGCAGAGCTTGCGATTCACTCTGGTGGCGCAGCCGAAGAAGAGCAGGTGCTCGCGGACTTGAACGAGGCTCTGCTCTGGTTCGGCCAGGCTCGAGACGAGTTTCGCGCGGCTGCGGCTGCAGGGCGCCTGGATGCGTCGGTTCAGGAGGAGCGCCTCAGCGGGCGCATCGAGACGGTTCGCGGCCTGCTGGGTGAGCGTTAGAGCACTTTTTCTCGCTTTGGAGTGACGCGATCTGAATCGCGACGCTGTTCCAGCTGAGGAAACCAATCATGATCCAGCGACTCTCTATCTTCGCGTTCCGGTCTACCGCCATTCTTGCCTTCACCTGCATGGCAGCCCTGGCCCAGGATGTCCCCAACCACGCCTGCACTTTGCTAGGTGGCAGCGACAGTACCGAATCCATTCAGGCTGTCGTCGTGGCGAGCAACGGTGACCTGATCGTCGCCGGCAAGACCAAGTCCGCGGATTTCCCGATCACGGCTGGCGCCTTTGATGAGGTCAGCAATGGTGG
>JAJFFD010000088.1 GCA_021776805.1 Planctomycetota bacterium | reverse complement strand
TCCGTGTAACCGCTGAGTTTTTTAAGCCACGGGGATGACGGAGGCCCTGCTCATGTTGCAGAGGCCCGGAATCCAATCAGGAGCAGACCATGTTTTGGCCGCCTAGATGCCCCTACCGCAAATGCTCGGCACACCTGATCGAGCGTCACCCCAACCCGAAATTCTACTCCCGCAGTGGCTACTACCGTCCCAAGTGCCGAGCTCATCGAGTGCCCCGATTCAAATGCCGGAACTGTGGTCGGCGCTTTTCTAGACAGACCTTTCGACAGGATTATCGCGATCACAAACCTCACCTCAACGCACCCTTGCTCGAGCTCCTGGCTCACGGACTCGGACTTCGTCAGTCGGCGTATATCCTGAACCTGTCCAGACGCTGCGCCGAGATGAAGGCGCGTAAATTGTCCAGGCACCTCGAGCAGAGCAACCGAAACCTGCTCGATCAATTCCCCGAAGGCTGCTCGTTTCAAATGGACGAGATGGAGTCCTTTGAGAAGGAGCGGACCGTGCTCCCTCTGACGATCCCAGTCTTGATCGAGCAGGAGAGCATGTTCGTAGTAGACGCCAGGTCTGCGCCGATTCGACCCTCAGGGAAGATGAGCAGAAAACGCAGGGAGGCCATTAGGCGGCGCGAGAAGGCCGAGGGGAGACGCCGGAACGAATCCAGAGCATGCCTCAGACGAGTGTTCCAAGAGGGGGCGAAGTTCTGCAAGAAGCTGCCAAGGGTACGGATTGACACCGACGAGAAGTCAACCTACCCAAACCTGATTCGCTCGGCCTTTGGTCCCGGAGCCGAGCACCGACAATCATCGAGTCGACTGCCTCGAAACACGAGCAACCAACTGTTTCCAATCAATCACATGAACGCGATGGCTCGCTACCTGACAGGCCGGCTCCGTCGACGGAGTTGGTTGGCGAGCAAGAGGAGGACCTTCTTGAACCTCCAGCTGAATGTGTTCAAGGCGTACAAGAACTACGTGCGACCCCGATTCAATGGAGAGAAGGAAACGCCGGCCATGGTGCTGGGCCTGGTACGCAAGCAGCTGAAACCGACCGACTTGCTCAGTTGGCGGCAGGACTGGGGTTGGTTCAGCCCGCACCCTCTACAAGGACGAATGAGCATCCGTGAAGTGCGTGCGCAGGACCGACAGAAGGGTCGCGCCGGTTTTCAGGTGCCAGTCGAGAGGAGGGGGTTCGCGGACTGACTAGCACCACCAAACCCATCCAGAGTCCTATGAGTAGCGCAGTGCAAGCGGCGAGCTAGCTACTCGCGGGTGCTTAGCACCTTCTCGAGTTGCTCAGCAATCTCGGCGAGGCAGGCATTCCAGGCAGTGACCAGGCTGGCGGCCGAGGGGTCCGCAAACTCGACTCTGGCACGCAATTCTTCCTGGAAGAGGAGCTCGTTGGATGCGCTGTCGATGAGGAGGAACTGAATCGCACATACTGCCGCAGCTGGTTCCTGGCGGTAGTCGCCATAGAGCTCGATCACATCGCCTTCGAGGATCAAGTCGGCATCGATGCGAGTGCCCGTGGCCAGCACCGCAGGGAAGAGGCCACTGTCTCTGAGCCACCTACGGATGACCTGGCTGACCGCATCGCCGGGAGCGAGATGGAATTCGTTGTAGAAGTCGCTCTGCACCTCCGAGCCCTCGGTCCTGTAGACGAAGGAGCGATTCACGTACGCGCTGGCCACATGAAAGTTCTCCACGCGAAGTGACTGTGAGCCCTCGGGAGCTGCCGGGGAATCACGCTTCGCTTCCAGGACGAATCGGCGTTGCTCCGCAGGTTCCCGATTCAGGCTGGAGACGTCGACGCAGGCGAGATTGAGGCTCAGGGGCAGCAAGCAGATGACGAGAGTTCGCATGTTCATTTGCCCGGGTTTCGAAGCGGTGGCGGCTCTCCGAGGAGAAGCCAGGATGGATACTTCTCGAGAGTGCTGCTGAGTCTGGCCAGATGACTGGTCAGTTCACGGAGGTCGGCGAGGATGTGGTCCAGGTCCCTGCCCTTGCCGCGCATGGAGCCCTGCAGTTCGTCGAGAGTTGACTGCGCTTTGTTGCCAGCCTGGCGAAACTCGGTCATGGTCAGTTCGAAGCTCTCGATGGCGCGTCGAATGCCTCCCTCACGAAGTTCTCCGCGCATGTCAGCGGTCAATTGATCGATCTGGGCCAGGCTGTGCTCTGCGGAATCTCCGACTCGCTTGGCATCCTTCTCGAGCTGGGGCAGAAGTCGGTTGCCGTGATCCAACAATTCGGCGGCACGCTTGCTGAGTTCGCCGAGCTGCATGGATTCGACTTCGACGCGGAAGGCAGCCACAGTTCTACGGACCTCGTCCACTGTATCCGTGAGGCGAGCTCGGCCCAGGTCATCCATGACGCTGCTCAGGGAGGTGCTGAGCCTTTGAATCGTGCTCGTATCCGAAGGGATGTAGAGGCGGTCGGTGGTCCAAGCCGGCAGCTCGAGCCCCGGGTAGGGCGCGCCCAGGTCCGAACGGAGATCGGCTTCCATGTACAGGGTGCCAGTGATGCCCTGGGGGGAGAGGCGTAGGTGCAAGCCGTTCTCCAGATTGCGCCTGATGCGCGCGCGGTACTCTGCGACTGCCATGCCCTCGGGAGGATTGAGGGCAAACTCCACGACAACCAGCTGTTCTTCCGTCTCGTACTTGTTGTTGCTCAGGGTGATGTTCACCACCTCGCCGATCTTCACGCCGCGGAAGCGCACCTCGGAGCCCTTCTCGAGTCCTTGCACGGACTCTTCGAAGTAGGTCTCACAATCTAGGCGCTCAGTCCAGATGCCGGAACCAAGAGCGATCACCGCAGTCAGGCCGAGAACCATGCCGGACAGCACGAAGCTACCGACGAGAAATTGTTGGGTACGCGCTCTCATAGGCCCTGGATCTCCCGCGTTTCGTCAGCCCTGCGGTCGAAAAACTTGCGCACGTAGACATTCTTGGAGCTGCTCATCATTTCCTTTGGATCGCCCGCTGCGACGATGCCTTGCGCGCTTGCTTCGAGCATGATGCAACGATCGACGACGCTCAGGATGCTTGGCAACTCATGGGTAACCAGGACAAAGGTGATGCCAAGAATGCTGGATAACTTGGCGATGAGCTTGTCCAAGCCGGCGGAAGTGATTGGATCGAGACCTGCGGAAGGTTCATCCAGAAAGAGGATCTGTGGGTCCAAGGCCATCGCCCTGGCGATGGCGGCGCGCTTCATCATGCCGCCGCTAATCGAGCCCGGTAGATAGTCCTCGTAGCCGCCTAGTCCTACCATGGAGAGCTTTGAGCGGGCGATGCTCGAGCGAGCAGAGGTGGGTAGATTAGTATGTTCTTCCAGGGGAACGCAGACGTTCTCCAAGAGGCTCATGGAACCGAAGAGTGCACCCTGCTGGTACATGACGCCGATCTTGCGCAGGAGCTTACTGCGCGCCTCACCCTCGGTTGCCAGCAGGTCTTGGCCATCGATACGAACCGAACCAGAGAAGGGTTCGAGGAGGCCGATCATCGCCTTCATGAGAGTCGTCTTGCCGCAGCCAGAACCACCCAGAATTGCAAAGACCTCGCCGCGGTAGATGTCGACATTGACCTTGTCGAGAATGGTCTCCGCACCGTAGCCCACGACCAGATCGCGAGCCTCGATGATGCTTGCTGCTTGTTCCTGCATCAGATCTCCAGCACGTGGAAGACGACTGCAAAGAGAGTGTCCGCCAGGGCAATCAGGACGATGCCGCTGACCACGGCGCGAGTCGTGGAGTGTCCAACCGCTACGGCACCGCCTGCCGTCTGCATACCGCGCAGACATCCTACCCCTGCGATCAGAGAGCCAAAGAAGAAGGACTTGATTAATCCACCGCTCAGATCGGTGATGGTCAGAACTTGCATGAGGCGGTTGGCATAGGCCTGAAAAGGCAGGCCGAGGGTGTAGATCCAGACCAAGGCACCTCCCATGAGCCCCGCAAGGTTGGCGAAGATGGTCAGAATGGGGGTCATCAAGACTGCTGCAATCACCCGCGGCGTAACGAGGAAGCGCAGGGGGTCGATCCCCATGGTGGAGAGCGCATCCACCTCTTCGTTCACCTTCATGGTGCCGAGTTCGGCGGCAAAGGCCGACCCTGTCCGGGCGGTGAGGACGACGGCGGTCATGAGGGGCCCCAATTCACGCACGATCGAGAGCCCCAACAAGTCAGCAAGAAAGAGATCCGCACCAAAATTGTGCATCAGATTGGCGGACTGGAAACCCATGACCAAGCCGAGAAGGCCGGTGACCAGAACCACTACCGGAAAGGAATCGACACCGGTTGTTTGCGCGGCGGCCAAGGCATCTTTCCAGCGCACCTGCCGTGGATGCCGGGCGGCATTGCCGAGAGCGAGGAAGAGCTCCCCCGTGTAGCGAAGTAACTCGAGGACATCTTTCCACAGACTGATGCAGTGTTCGCCCAGCTCAGCGAGAAGGCTCTGCTCAGCTGTCTTCGCCTTGATTTGTGGCCGGCGACGAACCAGATCCAGCATGGGTTGATAATTCTCGGGAAAGTCCACGAGCTTTAGTTCCGCGCCGGATTCCTGGAGCTGTTTCTCAACGGCGGCGATAAGGGCCGCGCCGGCGCTATCGCAGTAGCTGATTCCGCTGGCCTCGATGCGAACATCACCAGTGCGCGGTTCATGCAGACTGCTGAGGGATCTCTCCCAGATGCTGCCGATGCTGGTGGCGTCGAGACGACCAGAAAGCTGGAGAATCAGATCCCCTTGGGGATCCTGTGAGATTTCGAGCTGAGCCCCTGCTTCTGCGCTGCGATCGGTCATGGACGCGGGCAGGCAAGCCTAGCAGCAAGACATGGGTGCGTCTTCAGCTAGTCGGGCATTGCAGCAGCGGGGCTGGCGATCGCGACCAAGGAGACGCCGATGGGTAGGTTACGTCGTAGGAGCCAGGATCCCTCCGCTGCGAAGAGGCGATAGAGGACTCCGTCCAGGCCAAAGCGCGGAGTGCCGAAGTCGGAGCCCCTGTGTTGACGCCCGAGAAAAGGCCGCATCAGGAGCCGGATCAGGAGAATCGGCGGGAAGAGTAGGGAATTGAAGTAGCTCAGGCGCTGGAGCTTGAAACCTGCAGCCTCGAGTTTGGATTTCAGTTCAGCCCGTCGATAGCGCCGGAAGTGACCGGAAAGCACGTCCTGTCGACCCCAGAGAATGGGCAGAGCCGGCACTGAGAGCAGCAGGCGGCCGCTCGGCACCAGCAGCTCACGCCATGATTGCAGGGCCCCCTGATCGTCTTCCAGATGCTCGAGGACATCTAGGGCGCAGATCAGATCGAAGCTCGCCTTGGCCAGGGGTGGATGACTTGCATCCGCACAGATGAGCTCGCTGGCGCCATTCTCAGCGCAGTTGCGCAGGGATCCCTGGTCCAAGTCGAGGACAGATACCGAACCACGATCGCGAAGGATTGGCAGATTGCTGCCGCCGCCGGGGCCCAGGTCCAGGATGTTCGCCTTCTCGGGGACCCTGACGAAAGCATCGAGGAGCTGAGCGAAGATCTTTCGTCGGGCTCGAAACCACCAGTGCCCCTCGGCGAGCTCGATGTGTTCTTGGTGAACCTCAGATCTCAAGGCCCTTCCACGCTGTTGGTCTTCGCAAGGCCGGCCGCCGGCGTCTTGCCAAAGTGAACGCGGAACCACATGCGGGCGAGAGTCCAGAGCGTGCGAGGGATGTGACTCGGACGCACGCTCGTGTGTCCGGCCTCTCGCGGGTAGTGGCGCACACCCCTCTCCATCGTTGGACAGCCGAGACGAGCCGTGCGGGCGACGAGCTCAGTGTCGATGAAGAAGTCATCACACTCGATCACCAGCTGCTCGACGATCTTGCGCTTGAAGAGCTTGAAGGAGCAATCCACGTCGCGAATCCTGATCCGAAAGAGGATCCTGACCATGCGGTTGTAGACCCAGGACAAGAGGCAGCGCAGCACGGAATCGTATCGGTAGATCCGGAAGCCGAAGACTGCGTCGCATTCCTTCGTCAAGGGCACGAAGCTGGAGAGCTCGCGAATGTCGAATTGATTGTCCGCGTCCGTAAAGAAGATCAAGTCGTGTCTTGCCGCCGCGAAACCATTGGCGATGGCCCGACCATAACCGAGGTTCTTGCCATGCTTGAGGAGTCGGAGCTTCGCATTCTCTTTGCTCAGGTCTTCGACGATCTTGGCGCTTCGGTCCGTGGACCCATCGTCGACGACGATCACCTCGTATTCCTCGAAGGCGCCCTGCAAGAATTCGAGCGCATCGCCGACGGCCTTGGCGAGGGATAACTCCTCGTTGTAGGCCGGCAGGACCACTGAGATGGATTGGGCGAACTTGGCGTCGGGCATGGTTGAGGAAAGGGCGCTGCTGGAGCAGGGAGAGAATACTTTGGCAGGCTTGTGGGGGCAGTACATTCCCATTCGCCCCATGGCAGGGTGCGATAGCGCCAAGGCAGGACGGTTCTTCGCACGCAAATTTGCTCCGGGCGGAACCGGTGGAAGATCGAGGCGTCGACGCCGCGCCATGAATCAGCCCGAATCAGAACTCAGCAGTCAGGATCGCTTCCTGGAGGACCTCCGCATCGCCAGTCCCTGCAATGCATCCTGGGAGGAGATGAGCGGCTCGGAGCGAGTTCGCTTCTGCGGTGACTGCCAATTGCAGGTCTACAATCTCTCGGGGATGGGGCGCGATGAGGCAGTCTCCCTGGTGCAGGAAGCGGAGGGACGCATCTGCGTTCGCCTGCTCAAGCGGTCGGATGGCACCGTCCTCAGCCAGGACTGCCCGACAGGCTTGCGAGCCCTGCGCAGAAAGATCGCCTTCGCCTGGGTGCGCTCCATGGCTCTCCTTGGCCTCCTCCTCGGCAGTCTCTGTGGCTGCAATCGGAAGGATTGGAGGCAGGGGCTCAAGCAGATCTTCCCCATCGGCAAGCCGGTGACAGTGCAGCCACTCATGGGCGAGGTCTTCATCCCGGAAGCAGATCCCTGCAAGGAACCTGAGGTCCTGATGGGCAAGATTGCGCCAGGCAAGCACTAGGGCCGTCAGTTTTGCCATGGCCTCGGAATAGGACCAGGCCCGCATCGTCCCAGGGGCAACCCAATGAGGAGGATGCCTATGAAGACAACACTTACATCTCTGGCGCTGAGCGCCCTGGTCTTTGCAACGCCAATGCTCGCCCAAGAACTGGCCCGAGAGGACAGTGGCAAGTTCGTTCTGGAAGCGGGGGAACACTCACTAATCGATTTGGTGAACCGCTCGGGCAAGTTTCTCAAGCGCAATCACCTGTACAACCCAGGGGAGATCAATAACCCGGTGGCGGGCGAAGTGAACCTGCAGCAGCGCTTGGTATTGGATGCGAAGGGCTGCGAGGAGGTCATCTGCCAACTGCTCTACACCCGGGGCTTCGCTCGCATGACCATCGACAAGGATCGTGGCATCTACGAATGGATCGCAGTCAACGGCCCGAAGCGTGGACAGCTTGGCTTGCACTCGGAATACGTTCCTATGGACGAACTCGATGGGTACCGCAACCTCGTCGGGGTGAGCATCATGACCCACGTCAAGCTGGAGCATATCGACGCCAATATTGCGACGGCGCAATTGCGGCCCTTCTTCGCCCAGGGTGGTGGAGCCGGCATGTCCTTGATACCGGGAAGCGTCGGCAATGGCACCGCCCTCCTGCTGCAGGGTCCGGCCCCGCAGGTATTCGGCGCATGCCAGCTGCTTCGCCTGGTTGATCAGGAAGCGGCGGACAGTGCGAAAGAGGGTCGTCAATCCGAAGAGATCGAGGGACGCTTACGGGCTCTCGAGAAGCGGGTTGAGAAGTTGGAGAAGGTTGGAGCCGAAGGCTGAGCAAGTGAGCCAGGGGAGCTTGCTGAGGAGATGCCATGATCAGAATCTGCGTTATCAATCTCGTCTTCGCTTCGCTCTTGGGTTGCGCTCTGCACGCACAAGACGCGGAACCGAAGGAACCATTTATCCTGGAAGTCGGCGAGTACAGCTTGGTTGACTTGATCAAGAGCTCGGGGGAGTACCTTGATCGACATTACATCTACAACCCCAAGGAAGTAGAGAATGCCAGCAACGGCATGGTCGTCATCGATCGACGCATGGAACTGGACCAGCGCGCTTGTGATGAAGTGACCTGCACTCTGTTCTACACCCGGGGATTTGCGAGAATCACTCGCGACAAGGAGCGAGGTATCTACGAGCTCATCGCTATGACCGGGCCGAAGCGGAGTGAGCTCAGCAGCTGCGCCGAGTACGTGCCCCTAGCTCGGGTGGGGGAGTATCGAGGGTTGCAGGGGGTTACCATCCTCACCACCGTTCCCTTGAAACATATCAACGCCAACACGGTGCAGAATCAGCTGAGGCCCTTCTTCGCCCAGGGTGGAGCCGGCGGAATCGGCCTGACCCCGGGAAGCGTGGGCAATGGCCGAGCCCTTCTGCTGCAGGGCTTCGCCCCGCAGGTCAACCAGGCGGTGGAGATTATCCGCAAGATCGACGCGGCTGCGGCCGAGACGCGTGCCGAAGAGGACAAGTCCCTGCAGGCGAGGATGGCCCTCCTCGAGAAGCAGGTCGCAGAGCTGAAAGCGGCCCTCGAGAAGCGCTGAAGCCAGTCCCCGGACAAACACTTCGCATTCCCTGCTGCCAGCGGTAAAACACTCGCCCGCCTCCCCTTGGAGGCGGGCGAATCACCATGGCAAGCTGGCAACGAACACACACCTGCGGGGAGCTGACCCCCGACCACGCCGATCAAGAGGTGACCCTCAACGGTTGGATCGAGAACAACCGCCATCACGGCAGTCTCCTCTTCATCGATATCCGCGATCGCTACGGGGTGACCCAGCTGGTCTTCGATGAGGAGATCAAGGGCACACCCAGCGGGCTGCTCGAGCTTGCGGGCAAGCTTGGCGCCGAGGATGTGATCTCAGTCACCGGGCGCGTGGCGCGACGGGATGAGGACAAGGTCAATCCGAAGCGCAGCACAGGCGGCATTGAGGTCTACGCGAGTCAGCTCACAGTCTTGCAAGAAGCGGATACGCCACCCTTCGAGGTGCTCGACAATCCGGAGGCCGGAGAAGAGTTGCGCATGCGCTACCGCTACCTGGATCTGCGTCGCCGTCCCATGCTCGAGGCCATGGAAAAGCGCGCCGCATTCGTCACGGCGGTCCGCAACTATCTGGCCGAGAATCAATTCATCGACGTGGAGACGCCCATCCTCACCCGAAGCACGCCGGAAGGTGCGCGCGACTATCTTGTCCCGAGTCGGGTCAATCCCGGCAAGTTCTTCGCTCTGCCCCAGAGTCCGCAGATCTTCAAGCAGCTGATGATGGTTGCGGGTGCAGATCGCTACTACCAGATTGCTCGTTGCTTCCGCGACGAGGACCTGCGTGCTGATCGCCAGCCAGAGTTCACCCAAATCGACATGGAGATGTCCTTCGTCGAGGAGGAGGACGTTCTCCAGATGGTGGAAGGCATGATGGTCAAGGCCTTCGAGAGCGCATTTGGCGCCAAGCTGCCCCAGCCCTTCGTGCGCCTCGACTACCAGGAGGCCATGAACCGCTACGGTAGCGACAAGCCGGATCTGCGCTTTGGCATGGAGCTCATCGACATCTGTGAGTTGGCCGCCAAGAGCGACTTCAAGGTCTTCAGCGGGGCCATCGAGAACGATGGAATGGTAAAGGGCCTGCTGGTCGCGGGTCAGGCGGACAAGTTCTCCCGCAAGGCCATCGATGCCCTGACCGCCTATGTCAGCGAGTATGGCGCCCGTGGACTGGCCTGGGGCAAGGTGGGGGACGAGGGCATCACTGGACCCATCGGCAGGTTCTATGCAGGTGAGGCGGGTGAGGAGCTCCTGGCCGCCATGGGGGCTGCCCGGGGCGACCTGATGCTCTTTGTAGCGGATCGTCCCAGCGTGGTTCTGCGCGCCCTTGGTGAGCTCAGGGTCAAGCTGGGTACGGATCTTGGGTTGCGAACCCCGGGCGACTTCCGCTTTGCCTGGGTGACGAACTTCCCGCTGTTCCTCTACAACGAGGAGCACGGCCGCTACGACAGCTCGCACCATCCCTTCACTGCCCCGGTGGACTGGGATCTCAGCGACTACTCGCAGAACACGGAGTCCATCCGTTCACGCGCCTATGACCTGGTGATGAATGGCTGGGAGCTCGGTTCGGGCAGCATCCGTATCCATCGCCGCGAGGTCCAAGAGCGAGTCTTCAGTTTCCTTGGCGTGGACGAGGCGGAACAGCAGGCCAAGTTCGGGTTCTTGCTCGAAGCCTTCCGTTATGGCGCGCCACCCCATGGTGGCATTGCCCTCGGGGTGGATCGCCTGGTGGCCCTCGCTCTGGGCTGCGAGTCCATCCGCGAGGTGATCGCCTTCCCCAAGACCGCCAGTGCCACAGATCTGCTCTGCGATGCTCCCAGCGAAGTGGCGCCTGAGCAACTCGCCGACCTTCACATCCTCACCCACAATCCCAAGCCAGGGAGCCAAACTTGATTTCCTCCGCTTCGTCTCGGCTTCTTCTACTTAGCGCATGCTGTCTCGCTGCCTGTAGCACACCGACCTTCGATGAGTCGGCTGGTCGCGGCCTCTTGAGTATGGACCGGGCGGCGCCGGCCTCGGACAATTCGGTTCCTCAGCCGCACTGGCAGCGCGGCGACCGCTTTACCTACCGGCGCGGGGGAAAACTCCGCATGGAGCTCCTGGTCGCCGACAAGCAGGCTGACGGCTATGTGCTGCAGGAAGTCGGTTCAGGGATGCGCTTTGGGATGGGTCTCGACCTGAGTCGTCGGAGTGAGACGGTGCCGGGCTCTGCGAGTCAGGATCGTCAGTTTGCTCCGTCTGATCAGGTCCTCACCTGGCCTCTATGGGTGGGCAAGCAGTGGAGTTGCGAGTACTTGCTGAAGACTCTGGCGGGAGACGCCATTCCGATCCTTGCCAACTACGAATGCGATGCGCGGGAGACCATCACCGTGCCTGCGGGCAGCTTCGATAGTTATCGCATCGTGCGCAATTCGCGGCCGGTGAGTGAGGGCAACTACCTGGACAAGACTGCGGTGCTCTGGTACTCCGCGGAAGTAGGCTACTTCGTGCGCCGCATCGAGGATGGAGTGATCACCGAGCTCGAGTCCTTTCAGCGTCAGTAGTTCGCTCTGGCTCAATGCCGGGGTACAGAGAAATGGCCCAGTCGAACTGGGCCATTCCCTGGCTCGGCTCGCAAAGAGAGCCTTACCTGTCAATCAGGTTGGCTTCAGCCGCCCGTGATCTCCAAGAACTTGCCGTCATCCAGCAAGCTATGCATGTTGCGGGTTGCACCCACGTCATGATGCTTGTAGCCCGTGCCATTCTCGCCACTGAAGGCGTCCTTGAACCAGAAGGCGTAGGCATCGCCGACGAAGGTGTCGACGAAGGTTGCGCCCAGACTGGCAAAGGGAATGACCGGGATGACCCAGAGGGCTGCATCCAGCCATGGGTTCTCGACGTACATCTTGTTGTCCCAGTCGTCGACAGTCCGACGAAGCTGGTGGGGACCGGCAAAGCAACTCGTCAGCGTTACGCTTAGGAGCAATGCCAAACCCAGTGCTTGCTTTCGCATATCAACAGTCCTTTCAAAAGGGTTGGGCGATACGCGATGCCTCCCTGGCACCGATGATTCCTTACCGCCTGGGGCGGGAACTTAGGAGTTCTCCAGGCCATGTGCAAAACTCTTCCCGAGAAGCGGAAGCAAAAAATTAGAGACTTAGGGCCTATTCGCTACAGGGTATGACCGCTGAAGAGTCGGTCGGGGAAATGCCGATGCTGCTTCTGGCAGGATCCATGAAACAGCAACTAGTGGCCTTCGACGCGGGACATCTCCAGGAACGGGGAACGGATGTCGCCCTCTATGACTACGCCCAGTTCAACGAAAGCCTGCTCAACAACCGTTCGCTGATCCTCGCGCCGGCACATTCCGATCTCTCCTGCATCGAAAAGTTTCGCTCACGATTCTCGGTCAGCCTCTATCGGGATCGTGGCGAACTCGAAGCTCTGCTCGAGAATGCGGATCTCTACTACCGCATCGATCATGGTCAGCGGCCGGTGCAGGCACATGCCTGCCCCCCGCGGGGGAAGCTAGCCATTCACTGTGTGTTCACTGCAGATCAGCCCCATGGTGACATCTACGCTGCGGTGTCCAGCTGGGTCGCCAGGCATCATGGTCCCGGGGACATGCCGGTCGTTCCCCACATGGTTCATCTCCCGGCGGAGGAGGGCGATCTGCGAGAGGAGCTCGGCATTCCGGCGACCGCAACCGTGCTCGGACGCCATGGAGGACCGGATACATTCAATATTCGATTCGTGCATGAGGTGCTGCCGCTGATTCTGGATCGACGTCCCGACCTCTTTCTCCTGCTGTTGAACACCCGTCCCTTTCTCGATCATCCGCGCATCATTCATCTTGCCAAGACATCTGATATGCAGCGCAAGACGCGTTTCATCAACTCCTGCGACGGCATGCTTCACGCCCGTTCCGAGGGGGAGACCTTCGGTCTCTCTGTCGGCGAGTTCTCGATCCGCAACAAACCTGTGCTGACCTGGTCGGGAAGTCCGGACCGGCACCATATTGAGGTTCTCGGCGACAAGGGTCTGTACTATCGCAGTCCAGAGGAACTGGCGCGGCTCCTCTGGTCCTTCCGCGCTTCGGCGGGGGACTTCGACGCCTTCAGTGCCGATTTTGGACCGGAAGCGGTGATGGCTGCCTTCAGTCAGGTCTTTCTGGGGCAACCCGCGCCTTCAGCTCTCCAGCCGGAAAGCCTCGTCGGTCGGCCTTAGGACTCGCTTGAAGTGCAGGGGGCGGCGTAGATCTCCCTGGGCCGGCCGCGTGCGCGCCAACCATTCCTCGAAAACCGCCATGGCCTTGCCCGTATCCACTTCCGTGTCGCCGTAGCAATCGCCGGGCTCGGCCTTGGTCAGGGTGACCTTCTGGTGCCAGCAGTGCATGCCGGAGACAGGATCAGGCTGCACCGGGAAGATGAAGTTCTGGTGTACACCGCCATCGCGCCACCAAACTCTACGGCTGTCCGGGTCGGCGCTGTCGAAGGCAGTGACGCTGGCGGTGCGTTCGATTTTGTAGCGGCCCTGGCCAAGTTCCTTGATGTCGCTTTCATGCTGCTGCCAGCGATTGACCCCCTGGGCGACGCCGCGTTGGCGGAAGCGGCCCATGTGGTGGCTGCAGGCGATCACTCCTGGTCGAATGCCCTCGGTGACCCAGGCCTTGTTCACGTAGTAGCCGATCCGGCTGCTGATGCGCAGCAAGTCGCCCGTGCTAATGCCGAGTCGATTCGCATCCTCTGGATGGATCCACACCGGATTGCTGTTGGACAGCTCGGTCAGCCACTTGGAGTTGGCTGAGCGGGTGTGGATCAAGGTCGGCAGGCGGAAGGTCGAGACCAGGGGGAACTCGCCTTTGTCCCGGTCCAGGCGTGATTCATGCACGTGACTCGGGATGTAGCCCGCGTCCTGATACTCGGGCCATGACCATTCGCGCAGAACATCGGAAGTCAACTCGAGGCGTCGACTGAGGGTGGGGAAGCCGACGCAGGCCTTGCCGTCCACGAGAGCGCCGATGATCTTGTCATCTTTGCGGATGACGTTGTCGACTTCATCGAGTTCGACGTTGTCCAGCTCGTCCTTGCTGAGCGCTGTCTGGTAGCTCTGATAGATGTTGTCCTTGACCAGGAAGGCGCCGCGCTCGCGCATGTACTCCAGGGGCTCGAGTCCTTCCTTGGCGGCAGCCTCGGGCAGGCCGGGGACCGAGTTCTCGAAGATCCAGCGGTAGTATTCGTCGATCGTGACGCAGCGGCCCGGGCGATAGGGGGATTCGAAGTGCTTGCGTATGCCGAGTTCTCCATCCGGATCGATTCGCCAGCTCAGGGCGATCCAGAACTCGTCCTCCTCCCAAACTTCGCCGGGATTCGCCTCGTAGGTCCAATCGACCTTCTTGCCCTGCTTCTCCAGATAGCGGCGCATGACCGGCTGCCGGAAACTGATCCACTGGGCGGCATGGGTCTCCTGGCTCATGAGATCGTGGCGCTCGGTCGCAACTCCCATGGGCAGGACGTAGTCCGCCCAGAGCGCGGTCTCGTTCCATACGGGGGTGAGAGCCGCGTGCAGTCCGACCAGGGCCTCATCGCGCAGGGCCTCAATCCAGGTCAGGCCATCCGGATTGGTCCAGACCGGGTTGTAGACCCGTGTGAAGTAGGTGTCGACTTTGCCTCGGCCGCTCTTCAGGAGATGCGGCAGGATGAATGAAAGCTCGTGGTGGGCGAGAGGCCACTCCTTCGGGTAAAGGAGTTCGCTCCAAACTTGCTGCGGGCTGGGTTTGGAGAAGGGCGCGGCGACGAACTTGTTCCAGCCATTGGGGTTGGTGCCACCGATGGTGCCGACGGCGCCCACCATGCTGTTCAGGACCTGCAGGCAGCGCGCAACTTCCCAGCCACCTTCGTTGCCGCTGGCGGTGTTGCGCCAGACATGGGATGAGAAGGCAGCTCCCGCCCGGCCAATCTCCTTTGCGACCTCGATGATGGTCTCTTCGGCGACGCCAGTTTCGCGTGCGACTGCCGCCGGGTCGGCGTGCGCATAGGTCTCCTTCATGCGCTCGACAAAATCCTCGAACTTGCCGCCCTCGTGGCCGTGCTGACGCAGCCAGCCACGCCAGTCCACCCAGCGGACTACGAAGTCCCGATCGAAAAGCTCGCGGTGCAAGAGAACGTGGAGGAAACCGAGCAGGAGGAAGGCCTCCGTTCCCGGGCGCGGCGCCAGCCAGTAGTCCGACATGCTGGCCGTATTCGAAAGGCGGATGTCACAGGTGGCAATCTTGGCCCCCTGCATCTTCGCCTCGATGATGCGCTGCGCATGCGGATTGAAGTAGTGGCCCGTTTCCAGGTGGGCGCTGATCAGCAGGATGAACTTGGCCTTGCTGTAGTCCGGGGATGGGCGATCGTGGCCGCAGACCAGGGTGTAGCCCAGGCGTGCAGAGGCCGAGCAGACATTGGTGTGGCTGTTGTGCCCGTCGACTCCCCAGGATTGCAGAACGCGATCCATGTAGCCATCCGCCCCTGGGCGGCCCACATGGTACATGACTTCGGTGAGCCGCTTTTCTTGGATGGCCTTGCGGATGCGTGCGGCAACACTGTCCAGAACCTCGTCCCAGGTTGTGCGCTCGAACTCGCCGCTGCCGCGGGGTCCCGATCGCTTCATGGGATACAGGATGCGATCCGGATCGTTGACCTGATTGATGGTTGCCGGTCCCTTGGCGCAGTTGCGGCCACGGGATCCCGGATGATAGGGATTGCCTTCGAGCTTGCGGATCGTCGCGGACTTCTTGTCCACGTAGGCCACCAGACCACAGGCCGCCTCGCAGTTGAAGCAGGTGGTGGGGATGAGCTGATAGTTGCGCGGCAGTTTCTTGGGCCAAGCCTTCGCGTCCAGCTCGGTCCAGTCGTCCCAGCTTGTCGGCGGGGGGAAGGACTCGAGTGGGGTGACGTTCATGCTCATGTCGTGACCGGTCTGTATCAGGAAAGTGGCGGCAGCTGTCCGGCGCGGAGATAGGACTGCTCGTAAAGGAAGAGGCCGATGAGGGCGAAGGCGAGGGTGGGGATGAAGAGCTGCGCTTGGATGTCGACAAGGTCGGCGAGCACGAGGGTCATGCAGGCGGCGCTGCTCAGTGAGAGCCCGAGGGGAAAGGCTCGCCACTCGCTACCCTTCCAAGCGGGGATGCGTCCGAGCAGGGAGGCTGCTTGACGAGCGTTGTCGGTCTCGTGATCGCGCAGTTTCTCGTGCATGGCCAGAATCAGGTGAATAGCCGCGGTTGCCAGAGCGAGGAGGGCGAGGCGGCTACCAACCAGGCTTTCGCCGTCCTGGAATGGAGCCAGGCAGAGCGCGCCGATCATCAAGGCCTGCGCGGTCAGATGAGGTACGGTGACCTTGGCGTCCTGCCAAAGGTCGCGGCCTTCGCATTGCGCGAAGAGGAAGGCCGTGTAGGCGGCGGTAAGGAAGGCCACGGGGAGGTTGACCCAACGCAGAACATCGGCGAGCCCGCTTTCCCCGAAGAATCTGGCGGCGAGAATGCCGGTACTGAGGATGCAGAAGGCGCTCAGAACCCATCCGCCCTTGACCAGCCAGCTGCGAGTATTGGGCCGGGTAAGCAGGCGGATGAAGGTCATGGGACGACCTAGATCCATGATCAGGATGAGCACGGTGATCGCGGTGAAGCTCAGGCCGATTATCTCAGGTAGATAATCGCTGGCGAATCCGAGGCCGCCCAGCATGGCGAGGAAGGGCGCGAGCATGCCGGCACCGGCGCCAATGCCCTTGGTGACCAGATAGAGGGAGACCTTCCAGCCCCAACGAACCGGATGATTCACATCCAGGACCGTGCGTGCCTCCGGATAGGTTGCAAATTCCGGCGGGTAGTCCGGTGGCGGGATTTGACGTTCGCTCCAGAGGTAGGTCTCCGGCTCGGCAGCATGCCCGGGTTTGAGGGAGACCGGATCGATGCCCAGATAGCTCACGTTCGGGCCCGTGCCCTGCTCCTCACGGCGGACCTGGGCTTCCGGCATGCGAGCGAGTTGACCCACCTTCGAATTGGGGTCGCTGATGTCCCCTGAGATAATCGCCTCCTCCGGGCAGACTACTTCGCAGGCGGGCTTGAGGTTTTGCTCCACTCGATGAGCGCAGTAATGGCACTTCTCGGCGCCACCCGTGTCCTCGTTCAGGTAGATCGCGTCATAGGGGCAGGCCTGGATACAGGCCTTGCAGCCGACGCAGGCGTCCTTGTCCAGGTCGACGATGCCGTCGTCACGTTTGCTCAGGGCCGTGACCGGGCAAATGGTGATGCAGGGGGCATTCGTGCACTGATTGCAGCGCAGGACGGCAAAATGACGTTTGACTGTCGGGAAGCTACCGATCTCGGTGTACTTCACCCAGGTTCGGAAGTTGCCGACGGGCACTTCATTTTCGGACTTGCAGGCGACAGTGCAGGCGTGGCAGCCGATGCACTTGCGTTGATCAATGACGAATCCGTACTGCATAGGGGGGGCTGAGGTGGGACGAAACCATACGCTCCGCATGGCTCCGGAGGAATGCGCTTCTGACTTCAGTATTCGAGGATTCGAATGCCTGGCTGGCTCTCCTTTTGGGAGCTAACTTGCTCCTGGACGCAGGTCCTCATTGCTCCTCTCCGTGTAGGGAGGTCTAATCCCTGCCCTTAGAATGAGCCAGAGCATCCAGATCACTCTCCCCGACGGCAGCAAGCGCGAGCATCCCAAGGCTGGGACCGGCTTGGACCTCGCCATGTCCATAGGCAAAGGCCTCGCCAAGTCAGCCGTCGCCATCAAGGTGGACGGTGAGATTCAGAGCCTGCAAGTCCCGCTAGAGGAGGATGCTGCCGTCGAGATCGTGACTCGGAATACCCCGGAGGGGCTCGAGGTCATTCGTCACTCAGCGGCGCACGTGATGGCGGATGCCTTCAAACGCATTCGACCTGACTGCAAGCTCTGGAAGGGCCCGCCGGTGGATGATCCGCGCTACGGCTTTTACTACGACATCGATTTTGGTGAGAAGCCCATCGGCAAGACGGATCTCCCCGAAGTCGAGAAGCTGATGGCGGAGATCATCGCGGCGGACCACCCCTTCGAGTACGAAGAGTTGCCCCGAGACGAAGCGATCGAGCTCATGCGCAGTCACGGTGAGGACTACAAGCTCGACACCATCGACAAGATTCCTGCGGGGGAGACCATCAGTTTCTTTCGTAGCGGCGATTTCGTGGATCTCTGCAAGGGCCCGCATGTGCCCCGCACAGGCAAGATTGGCAAAGGCACGGCAGTTCTTGGAATAGCCGGCGCCTACATGGGGGATGATGCCAACAATCGCATGCTAACCCGTGTCTATGGTCATGCCTTCAGCGATCGCAAGGCCATGGAAGGGCATCGCAAGTTCCTCGAAGAGGCTGCGAAGCGCGATCATCGGCGCCTTGGTAAGGACCTGGACCTTTTCTCCACCATGGGAGAACTCGGCGGCGGACTCGTGCTCTGGCACCCGAAAGGTGGCTTCGTGCGCCATAAGGTCGAGGAATACTGGCGCAACGAGCACCTCAAGAACGGCTACGACATTGTCTATTCGCCACATGTAGCGCGTGGCGATCTTTGGAGCACCAGCGGACACCTGGACTTCTATGCTGACTCCATGTTCACCGGCTTGGATGTGGATGGGGTGGACTACCACCTCAAGCCGATGAATTGCCCCTTCCACATCCTGATGTACAAGAACAAGCGGCGCTCCTATCGAGACCTGCCCTTCCGCTGGGCGGAACTGGGTACGGTGTATCGCTATGAGAGCCCCGGAACCTTGCACGGGCTACTGCGAGTGCGGGGCTTCACCCAGGACGATGCGCACCTCTTCCTTCGCCCTGACCAGCTCGATGCCGAGGTGGAACGCTGTCTGAAATTCGTGCTGCATGTACTGCGAGCATTCGACTTCACCGAGTTCCATCTCATGCTCTCGACCAGGCCGGAGAAATACGTCGGCGAGATTGCGGACTGGGAGAAGTCCGAGGTAGCCCTGGAGCAGGCCCTCAAGACCTTGAACCTGGAATACACGGTGGACCCGGGTGGTGGCGCCTTCTACGGGCCGAAGATCGATGTCAACATCAAGGACAGCCTCGGCCGCTTCTGGCAGTGCTCCACGGTCCAGGTCGATTTCACCCAGCCGGATCGCTTCGATCTGAGCTACATCGATCGCGACGGCGGTCGAACCCGCCCGGTGATGATCCACCGGGCCCTCCTTGGGTCCTTGGAGCGATTCTTCGGCGTGCTCATCGAGCACTTTGCCGGCGCCTTCCCAGTTTGGCTGGCACCGGTTCAGGCGGTGTTGCTGGCGGTGGGTGAGCGCCATGGGGAGCGCTGTGAAGAAGCTGCTAAGGAATTGCGGGAGAGGGGATTCCGTGTCCAGGCGGATACCTCCGCGGAGAAGATCGGGCAGAAGATTCGCCAGCACCTCTGGCAGGAGAAGGTGCCTATGATCTGCGTGGTCGGCGACCAGGAGATCGAGAGCGCCGGCTTCAGCGTCCGGCACCGCAAGGATGGGGATCTCGGGTCCCTGAGCTTGGATCAGCTGGCTGATCTCCTTGACCGATTGACCCAAGAGCGCCGATGATTCAATTCTCGCGGCCTGCGCAGTCTTTTGCTGTCCCGGCCATATTCCAACCCTGTGACCCAGAGGTGACTACATGACGGTGATTTTGCATGCCTAGACCCAGATTCAAGCCGCGCCCCAGGGCGCCAATCGGACCCAGAACCAATGCTCGCATCCGGGTCCGCGAAGTCAGATGTATAGATGAAGACGGCAAGCAGCTCGGCGTAATCGATACCCAAGATGCCATGGCTCTCGCTAGCCGCCGGGGACTCGACCTGGTGGAGATCGCTCCCGATCAACGTCCACCTGTCTGCCGAATCATGGACTTCGGCAAGTACAAGTACGAGTTGAAGAAGAAGGAGCAGGCTTCAAAGAAGAAGCAACACACCGTCCAGGTCAAAGAAGTTCGCGTGCGGCCGAAGATTGCCGAGCACGACATCATGGTCAAGGTGCGGCGAGCTCGGAAGTTTCTCGAGGCTGGTGACAAGGTTCAGGTCAATTGCCTGTTTCGCGGCCGTGAGATGGCTCACAAGGATGTGGGCATCAAGGTCATGGAAGAGGTCTTCAACCATCTCGAAGACCTGGCCAAGGTCGAGCGTGCACCTCATCTGGAAGGTCGCCGCATGGTGATGCTCCTGTCGAGGAAGTGAGCGCAGCAACTGCCTTTCGCCGATATGTGAGGCATGCGGACCGCTGAGGAGCAGAGCCTTAGCCAGGGGCAATGGCTGCTCCTGGTCCTGATCACGCTCTTGGCCGTTGTTCTGCGCATCATCGGTCTGGCCCAGTGGTCCTTCTGGGTCGATGAAGCCCATACCTACCGGGATGTGGTTTCCAGCCTGGAGCAGTTCAGCGCCTCGCATGTCTCGCGCTACCCACTCTCCTATCTTCTCCTCCGGGGGCTGTCTGGCTTCCTGCCGAGTATGGGTGAAGGCTGGATGCGGCTGCCTTTCGCGATCTTCGGAATGGCATCCATTCCATTGCTCGTCCTACTGGCAAAGCGAATGGTCGGAACCCGCGCGGCACTTTGGGCCGGTCTGTTCCTGGCGATTTGCCCCTGGCATATCTACTGGAGTCAGAACGCTCGCTCCTACGCGATGATGATGTTCTTCGCCATGCTGGGCGTCCTCGGCTGCTATCACGCCCTCACTCGCCGTCGGTCCAGCATCCTCCTGCCAGCACTGGTCTCCCTGACAATCGCCGGGTTCTGTCACCCCTCAGGCTACCTTGCCCTGGTGGCATGCCTGGTCTTCAGCTGCGCGGCGCCCCTTCTCCCAGGACAGACTAAGCAGTCCAAGAGGGCCTACGCCCTGCCCGTCCTAGGCGTCTTGGTGATTGTCTGCATGTTGCCCATTCTCCTGCCGAATCTCGAATACGCCCAACGAGCCAAGCCGGACGGGAGCTTCTTGCACGTCCTCCAGACCAGCGTTTTCTTCCTGCGCGGACCGATGATCATCGCCTGCATTGCCGGGCTGGTCTTTTATTGGCGCGAACATGCTCGCCGCGCCTTCTTCCTCGGGCTCTGGGCCTTTCTGCCCTTTGCCCTGCTCGGCTTCGTCTCAGCGGTCTTTTTCAAGGCAACCGCTCAGTACGGCTTCTGTTCCCTGCCTGCAGTCTGCCTCCTGGCTGGAATTGCCGCTGCCGAGTTCCAGGCGCGCATGAGCAAGGGTGCCATGCAGTGGATTCTCGGCCTGGTTCTTGTCGCGGACATGGCCAGCTATGACTACTTCTACTTCACCATCCAATCCGGTGATCGTCCGCGCTGGCGTGAGGCCATGCAATTGATCATCGACAGCGATGACCCGGCGCGCTTGCTGCTGACTTCCAACATGCCCGGGGCGCTCTACTACCTCAACTCCGGCGTGCTGCCGCGGGCAGGAGAAGTGGATACTGAGGTCATCTCCATCGAACCCTGGGATGTGGAGGTTGCCGGCAGCGGCGAGGACTTCATGACTGCGCATCGTGACCGCGCACGGCAAGAGGGGAAGACTCTCTATGTCATCCTGACCCATCCAGAATTGGCAGAGAAGGATGTGGATGGCAGTTGTGAGGCCTGGCTCCGTGCCAACAGTCGACAGCTCCTGGACCTGCCCTCATGGATTGGACCCAAGGACATGTCCGTCCTGGTCTATCGCGTCGACGCCTAAGGACCCGTCTCCTTGGGGTGGGTGACGAACATCACCGCCGCGAAGGCGACACCACCGAAACTGAGCATGTACAGAGATGGGTAGATGATCAGCTGCGGAGCCCAGATGAGCCAGGTGAACTGCTCGCTGGAGCCGGCGCTGACTTCGACCGGATACTGGACGAAGGGATTGGCAAAGACCTGGATGCTATGAATGTCCAGGCTGGTGCCCCATTGGCGTTGGCTGGCCAGGGTGCTGAAGAGGGCCAGGGGCAGGCGACAGATGGAAATGAACAGGATGAGCCAGCTCAGGGTCAGAAGGAATGCCTGGCAGCGCTGGGCTAGCAGGATGACCGCCGCGAGAGACGCTGGCACCAGAATCCGATCGAAGCTCGCTGGCCTGACGAGATCCGCGGGCGCGGCGACTTTCTCCCAGACCAGGATCAGTGCGCAACCGCTCAGGGCCATGAGCAGGGGAGTCCAGAATGGATGACTGCCGGGATGGTTGCTGTCCGATCGGACACGGCTCAGCCATGCCCAGGCCGCCCAGGGCAGGGCAAAGGCAGTCCAGGCTAGCAGCCAGTAGGAGCCTGGGGCGCTGCAGGTCTCGATGGGGAAGGCCTTGTCCCGGATTTCGTTCCCGACAAAGGCCACGAAACTGTGGGTGATCTCCAGCTGCCTCTCGCCGCCGCCGTAGACCAGGGCCCCGATGAGGGCCCCGAGGGCGCTCAGGCCGAGAATGGCCGCAGCCAGGGGGCGGGCTGTAGGACGAGCCAGAGCGGAGGCCAGGACTAGAAAGCAGAAGACTTGGGTTAGGATCAGCAACTTGACTCCGTAGCGGCCAGATCCGGGGATGGAGCCGCAAGGAATGATGGGGCAGCAATTTGGAACTTCAAAAATGAGCAGGAGGAGCCTTGCGAAGGCTCACCTCAGGCTCTAACTTCCTCCGCCTTCCAAATCCAGGTATGGGCAAGCTCAAGACAAAGAAAGGCGTCGTCAAGCGAATGAAGCTCACCAAGAGCGGCAAAGTCAAGCGACGTCACGCCTTTACTTCGCATCTCATGGTGCGGCGTAGTCGCAAGCGTAAGCGTAGTCTTCGCCAGCCGTCGATCTTGACCGGCAAGATGGGGAAGAACATGGCGCTCGCCCTTGGAGTTGGATGATGCGACCGGCAGTCTGCTGAATCAGTAGATTGCCCGCCGAGACCGTCACGAGGATTACCAGTCATGCGCGCTACGAATGGGCCAGCAACACGTCAACGCCGCCGCCGCGTCCTGAAGAGGGCGAAGGGCTTCCGCGGTGCACGTGGCAAGCTGTTCAAGAACGCCAAAGAGACCACCCTTCGCGCCGACGCCTTTGCTTACCGCGGCAGGCGGCTCAAGAAGCGCGACTTTCGACGCATCTGGATCATCCGTCTGAGCGCCGCAGCCAAGTCAGAGGGCATGCTGTACAGCCGCCTGATCAATGGGCTGAAGAAGGCCGGTATCGAGCTCAATCGCAAGGAGCTCTCCGAGATCGCCGTCCACGATCCAGCAGCCTTCAAGCAGATCTGCGCCCGGGCAAAGTCTGCGCTGGCGGCCTGATCCGGCGCCTGCTCTACTCCCCTTCACCGCAGGTCCCTTTCACCAGCTGGCGCTGGTTCAAATCGTGGAAGCTCAACGGGAGCAGTATTTAGCCGCCATCGCAGCCGCCGAGGATGTGGCGGCCCTGAAGCTTGTCGAGTCGGATCTCCTCGGCAAGACCGGTGCGATCACCTTGCTCGTCAAGGAGGTCTCGAGCCTGCCCAAGGAGGAGAGGCCCATCGCCGGCAAGGAACGCAACCGGCTCAAGAATGAGCTGCAAAAGGCCATCGACACGCGCCTTGCGGAGCTTCAGGAGGAGGCCCTCGAGCGGGAGCTCGGCGCATCGGACTTCGATCCCAGCGAACCGGGCCCAAGACGGCCTGGTGGTTCCCTGCATCCGATCAGCATCGTGCAGAACGAACTCATCGATCTCTTCACGTCCATGGGCTTCTCCTGGCAGGATGGGCCTGAGATCGAAACCGAGTTCTTCAATTTCGAGGCGCTGAACATCCCCGATGATCACCCGGCGCGGGATTCGCAGGACACCTTCTGGCTCGATGATGGCAACCTGCTGCGCACGCACACTTCTCCGGTGCAGATCCGCAGCATGCAGCGCTTCAAGCCGCCATTGAAGGTGATCGTTCCCGGCCGCTGCTTTCGGCAGGAGACCGTGGATGCCAGCCATGAACACAGCTTCTACCAGATGGAAGGGCTGGTGGTGGACCGGGGCGTATCCACGGCGAACCTCATCCATACCATGAAGACCTGCCTGCGAGCACTCTTGCGTCGCGAGGTCAAGGTGCGCCTCAGGCCGGGTTTCTTTCCCTTTGTCGAGCCTGGTTTCGAACTCGACGTCAACTGTCCCTTCTGTGCAGGTGATGGTTGTAGCGTCTGCAAGCAGAGTGGTTGGATCGAGATCCTGCCCTGCGGGATGGTGCATCCGCGGGTACTCAAGGCCGGCGGAATTGATCCGGAAGAGTACACGGGCTTTGCATTCGGCATGGGCCTCACCCGCGTCGCCATGCTGCGCTATGAGATCGATGATATCCGCCTGTTCATGAGCGGCGATCTGCGCTTCCTCGAGCAGTTCCCCGAGGTCAGCGGATGAACATCTCCTTACGCTGGCTTTCCCGTCATCTCGATCTATCCGCCTTCTCTCCCGAGCAGATCCTCAACGACCTCACTCTGAGCACGGCTGAGGTGGAAGGCATCGAAGTCTTCGCCGGTGGCCTGCGCGAGTATCGGGTTGGCCTCGTGCAAGAATGTGGGCGTCACCCGCAGGCGGACAAGCTTTCGCTCACCCAGGTCGATCTCGGTGATGGCAAGCTCGCACAGATCGTATGTGGTGCACCCAACGTCGCAGCTGGGCAGAAGGTGGCCATCATCCAACCCGGTCAGCGCCTGCCCGACGGCAGCAAGATCAAGAAGAGCAAGATTCGCGGCGTCGAGTCCATGGGGATGATTCTCTCGGAGAGGGAGATGGGTATCTCGGAGGAGCACGACGGCATTCTGGTCCTCGACGATGCTGCGGTGGTTGGGGCGCCCCTCATCGATCACCTTGATGTTCTCGACCATGTTTTCGAGATCGACAACAAGTCGATCAACCA
This sequence comes from Planctomycetota bacterium, assembly GCA_021776805.1. Lineage (GTDB taxonomy): Bacteria > Planctomycetota > UBA1135 > UBA1135 > UBA2386 > JAJFFD01. The sequence goes on along the minus strand of JAJFFD010000088.1, from coordinate 86,904 downwards.
CCGCCCGGACCTCTGGGGTCACTACGGGATCGCCAGGGAACTGGCGGCCATCTATGACCTGCCCCTGCGACCTCTGGACCTTGCCCGCGATCTTCCAGGATCGGGCAAGCAGATCGCCGTGGAGATCAGTGATTCTGTCGGCTGCCCGCGCTACACGGGTCTGGTCATCGAGGGGGTGCGTTGCGAGCGCTCTCCTGATTGGCTGCGTTACCTCCTGCAGGCGGTCGGGCAGCGTTCTATCAATCTGATTGTAGACCTGACCAACTTCGTGATGTTGGAGATCGGGCAACCCATGCACGCCTTCGATCTGCGCCAGATCGAATCGAAGACCGTCGGTGTGCGTCGTGCCAAAACCGGCGAGAGTATGCGCAGTCTCGATGGTGAGGAGCGGAAGCTGGAAGCTGACGACCTGCTGATCACCTCTGCAGATCAACCGGTTGCTCTGGCGGGCATCATGGGTGGCGAGGGCACCATGGTTGTCGATGACACCAGCAGCCTCTTTCTCGAGTCTGCAAACTTCCATGCTGCCAGCATCCGGCGCAGTAGTAGCCGGCTTGGCCTACGCACCGATGCCAGCACACGCTTTGAGAAGTCCCTCGATCCGAGCCTGGCAGAAGCTGGCATTCGCCGATTCCTGCATCTCATCAGCGAACTCTGTCCGGGTGCAAGGGCTGTCGGTCCGCTCAGCGATCCGGCGGGATGGGTCTTCCCGGGACGGAGCATCCTGCTGCGTCGAGCTCGCCTGCAGCTGAAGCTCGGCGTCGAAGTGCCCGCGGAGCGTGTCCATAGCATTCTCAGCAGTCTCGAGTTCCAGGTAGATGCTTGCGAGCTCGGTTGGGAGGTGCAAGTGCCCTCCTTCCGCGCCACCAAGGACATCGAGATCGAAGACGACCTCATCGAAGAGGTCGGTCGCATGTTCCGCTACGACAATATTCCGGAGCAACCCCTGCAGACGACGGTGGAAGTGCCGCCGCGGGAGCCGGAGTTGTACCTGGCGCGCAAGCTCGTGCAACTTGGCGCGACTGAGATGGGCGCTCATGAGGTGCAGAACTACAGCTTCGCGCCGGACGCCTTGCTCAGCGCATGCCTAGCCGACGCATTGGCCTACGTTCGCGCCACCAATCCGGTCGCGCCTGAACAGGCTCGCATGCGACGCCATGTGATGCCTAGTCTGCTGGGCAACCTGCACCGCAACCTCGAGTATCGCAGCGAGCTGCTGATCATGGAGGAGGGCAAGGGCTACCATCCCGAGGAGAAGGACAAAGACGGTCTGCCCCGGGAGCTTCGGGAGGCGGCTTTCGCCTGGTCACGGCGGGATGGCGAGCATCCCTATGGTGAGCTGCGGACTCGAGTGGAATCTCTCCTGCGACGGCTCGCCTATCCTGGGACATTGGAAGCTGGCTATGCCGCGCCGGATCAGCCCTGGATCCATGCCGGGCGCAGCACTGCCATCCACCGGGGGGACCGCATCATCGGCTACGTGGCTCATCTACACCCGCGGGTCTGTCGCAACCTGAAGATTCCGGACCAGACCGCGATCGCCAACCTGGACTTGCGGGCGATGCTCGCCAGTGGTGAAGAGGAAGGGCGCTACCGCAAGATTTCGTCCTACCCAACCCAGCCGGTAGATGTGGCCCTGCTTGTACCCGAGGGACAGCAGGTCAAGGCGGTGGCGAGCTTTCTCCGGGACGTGGGCCGCAAACTGGTTCAGTCCGTCGAGCTATTCGAGGTCTACCGCGGCGAGGGCATCCCGAGCGGAAAGAAGAGCCTGAACTTCACGGTTACCCTCGGCGCCAGTGATCGCACCCTCAGCTCGAAGGACGAGGAGAAGTATCTCAACAAGCTCCGCGAGAACGCGGGGAAGGTCGAGGCAGAGCTGCGCGGTTAGGGCAGGCGCGCCAGAAGGTCCAGAGTGAAGCGGGCGGTGAGGCCCCAGAGATACTTCCCAGCGATCTCGAAACATGGCGGACGGCAGCTGGAATGCGGGGAAGCCGCCGGCGGCATGACCCAGAGTTCAGGAGCGCGCAGCTGACGGAGGGGAACTTCGATGATGCGCGCGACCTCCCGTGGATCCGGGAACAGATCGACTTCCGCCTGAACCCTGCCCACCAAGACCTGCACGAGAAAGCCCGTCCGACTGGGGCGAGGTGCCATGGCGCCGAGGATCTCGACCCCATGAGATGGGACCGCGATCTCTTCCATCGCTTCGCGCAGGGCGCAGTTCAGGGGGCTCTCCGCACCCTCGCGCATTCCGCCGGGGAAAGAGATCTGCCCAGGATGCTGGGCAAGGTGATCCGGTCGTTCGGTGAAGAGCAGGTAGTCCTCCCCTTCGCGCGTGATCCAGGGGGCGAGCACAGCGGCGGCCTGCTCGCCAGGGGCTTCTGGCCAGCATGCCGGCAGGGGATCGAGAACCCGGCGCAGGGCGTCATCATGCAGGGGCGGCATGTTGTTAGACGACCTCGAGGAGAAGGACCTTGAGGTAACGGGTCTCCGGGCATTCCAGAGCCACCGGATGATCGGCAGCAGCACCGCCCAGATAACGAATGCGCAGATCTCGTCCGGCCCGTGCCGCTGCCTGACGCAAGATGCTCAGGAAGCGGTCCTCGCTCAGGGGGCCGGAGCAGGAGCAGGTCAGGATCAGGCTGCCGGGCTTGGCTGCCGAAAAGGCCAGCTCATTGAGATCGCGATAGCGGCGCCCGGCCTGTTCGACTTCGGACTTGTGAGCAGCCCAGCGCGGGGGATCGAGGATGAAGAGGTCGAACTTGCCACTGGCACAGGCACGCAGATACTCGAAGGCATCCCCGTGCAGAGCCTCGCCCTTGAGACGATTGCGTTTGAAGTTGGCTCGCACCTGATCGATGGCACGCTCATCGAGATCGATGGCGAGCACGGACTTTGCACCGGCCTTGGCAGCATTCATGGCAAAGCCCCCCGAATTGCAGCAGAGATCCAGAACTCGACGGTTCTTGGCGACAGTGGCGACGAGCAGCCGATGATCCCGTTGATCGGCGAAGAAACCGGTCTTGTGCCCCATTCCGGGGAAGATCTCGTAGCTGATACCGTGCTCGCGAATCAGCTCGCGCTGGCCATCCAGGGGGGGCGCCTTTGCCATGCCTTCGAGCTTGCGTGCGGTTTCGTCCACGGTCAGGAGAAGCTTCGAGCCAGGGAAGCGTTGCAGAAGCTGCTCACCGATGGGTTCCATGCGCTGTTGCATGCAAAGAGAGCGCACCTGAGCGACGATGCTCGTACCGAGGCGGTCGAGTACCAGACCTGGAAAGAGGTCGCCCTCGCCGTGCAAGAGACGATAGGCGTTGGTCTGCCGCGGCAGCCGCAGTTCCTTGTCCCGATAATCGATGGCTCTGTTCAGGCGCTGCAGAAGGAGGGCATCCGGGTCGGCTACATCGCGGTGATCGAGGATGCGCAGGGCCTTCTCGGTGCGGCCATTGTAGAACCCGCAGCCAACGAACTTGCCGTCTCGATCGCTGACGCGCACGGCGGAGCCGGCCGGAATGGGCTTTCCCGGTCGCTTGATCATCTTGCGGTAGAACCAGGGATGACGACCCTGGACCTTGATCTTCAATTGGAGCTCGCGATGCACAGCATGGTTTTGACGGCTCCCGACCTCGACCGCAAGACCTGCTGCTGAGGGATCCATGCTTCGGGGCTTTGCGGGGCGAAAAGCTGCCCTTCTCGGCCCCGATTCCAGCTATGGGATAGGATTCACGGTGACTTCCCAAGTCGAGATCCTTCAGTCGGATATCCCCGCCAGTCAGATCGGTCAAGAGGATCGATCTCGAGCTGACCGCCGGATTGCACCCACTCCCATGTTCAGCCGTTTCACCCTCTGGGGTGGTCGCAGGCGCAGCACCGGTCGTCGAGGATCCGATCAATACCCAGGATTCGTGGACGAGCACGGCGCCTGGCTCTTCGCGGTCGTTCTCGCGATCGTTGCGCTCAACTTCCTCGATGCCTGGTTCACGATATTCTTCCTGTCCCATGGCGGCAGCGAACTCAATCCGATGGTGGACTGGCTGTTGGGGAAGGGCACTTGGCCATTCATCCTGGCCAAGAGTGTCGGAATTGGACTCTGTGTGGCGGTTCTCACGGTCACGAAGAACTTCCGCGTGGCCCGGATCGGCCTGGGGATCGTTCTCAGTGGCTACAGCCTCCTCCTCGGCTGGCACCTTACCCTCCTCTATCGACTGGGCTGAGGGTTTGGCAGAGGCCAGGTCCCTGCCTACCCTGGCCGGCGATGTGTGGGATCCTCGGTGTTCGACGGTCATGGTGCGCGGATAGACCCAAGGTCGAAGCGGCCCTGCAGGCCCTCCGCTGGCGAGGACCGGATAGTCAGGGACTGATCGAGCTGGGGGACTGGTTTCTAGGCGTTGCCAGGCTAGCCATTACCGACCCGACTGCAGATCAGCCCATCCTCGATGATGCTGGGCATGCGGTTCTGCTCAACGGCGCCATCACCTCGGCGGCAGAGGAAGCCCCCGCCTACGCTTCGCAAGTACGAAGCGCGAACGATGCCGAACTGCTCCTGGCACGCTTCCGCGAGAGAGGACCCAGGAGTCTTCTCGACATGAGTGGTCCTTATGCCTTCGCGCTCCTGGATTCTCGCGCGGGGGAGATCTATCTCGGCCGAGACCCAGAGGGAGAGAAGCCCCTCTATGTTGTCGAGTCATCGGGCAGCATCGTGGCATTTGCCTCGACTCTCGCGGCCCTGCGCTGTCTGGGGGTGGAGAGCGAGATTACTGCGGCGGAGAAAGGCAGATTCTTCCGCTACGGCCATTACTCCCGCGCGAGCCTGGTCGATCCGGATCTCGGGCTGCTCGATCCCTGGCACGGCCTACTGCACCAGTCGGCAGCGGGAGCCTGGGAGCAGGTACAAGATTGCCTGCCGGCCAAGCTTCCCGGTGGTGATCTCGCCCATCGGCTCGACGCGGCGGTCTCTCGGTGTGCGCAAGCTGAGGTCGGGGTCGGCCTCTGCCTCTCCGGGGGCGTCGATAGCGCCTGCATCGCAGTGGGGCTGCAGCGCGCAGGCAAGTCCCTGCCCGCGTACCAGTTCAAGGCGATCGGCGAAGCGGCAGACGAAAGACGGGCTGCAGAGACTGTGGCCAGGCACTGTGGTCATGAGCTTCGGACCGTCGATGCGGGACCAGAGCTTCTGCGTGCTCTGCCGAAACTGACCGCCTATCTAGCGGCACCACTTGGCGACCCATCGGTCCTGGCCGCCTATGCACTCGCCCTCGCTGCCGCCGGCGATTCGGTTCGGATCCTTCTCTCTGGCGAGGGTGCCGATGACCTGTTGCTCGGCTATCGCCGGCACCGTGCGGCGGCCTTTCTGCCCAGGCGCGGTTGGACTTGGCTGCCACATCCAGCGAAGGGGATGACTGGTTTGGCCCGGACTCTGCGCTCCCTGTCAGCGCCGAGTCCCTTTGAGAGTCTGCTCGAGGTCGTGCCACCAATCTTCTTGCGGCGACTATGGCCGGGCCAGGAGAGCAGGGTGCCGATTCGTCATGGCGAAGACTCTCCTGCTGTTGGCTCGAGTCTCGAGGAAGCTCGGGACTTGGATCACCGGATCTACCTGCGCGAAGACTTGCTGCCAAAGCTCGACACTGCCCTGATGGCAGCGGCAGTGGAAGGGCGCTGCCCCTTCCTCGATCCAGCAGTGCTGGCGAGCGCTGAGGTTGTTGATTTGCCAGCCCGGAAAGTTCTCGGCAAGCGCCCCCTGCGCGAGGCATATGCGCAGGCTCTGCCCGCCGGCATCATGAGCCAGCGCAAGCGCGGTCTCTCCCTACCCTTGGACCGCTGGCTACGCGAAGACGATTACTTGCCGGCGCTCCTGCGCGAAGATCGAACTCTGCAACGGGAGGACTGGCATGGTCCCGGTCTGCTGCAACTCCTTGCGGAGCATTTGCAGGGGAAGCTCGACATCGGTCGTGGCTTGTACTTGGTTGCGGCATACGAGCTCTATCTTCGCAACCAGGAGGAGGCTCCTTGACCCGCATCCTCAGGGTCCTCACCAGGCCCAATGTGGGTGGCCCCATGCGCCAGGCCATTGCGCTTTGGCATGCGGGCCGGGAACTAGGGCAGCAGACCCTGCTCGCCCTGGGCAGCTGTGCAGAGGGCGAAGCGAGCTTCGATCTTCCTGCATTGGGCATTCCCATTCTCGAAGCGAGCCAGATCGACCGAGACTCCGAGGGCATTGTCCGTATCGAGCCCATGCAAAGGCGAATCGCAGCCATCAAAGATCGGCAGGCGGCCAAGGCGATCGATTCCTTGCTCCGGCAATTCGAGCCGCATGTCTTGCATAGCCACACGAGCAAGGCGGGATGGTTGGGGAGGAAGGCGGGGCAGAGGGCTGCGGTGCCAGTGATTGCCCACACCTTTCATGGTCATGTCCTGCGTGACTACTTTCCGGCCCTGTTCTCCGCCATGCTGAAGCGTCGGGAGCGCAGTCTGGCGAGGATTTCCGATCTCCTCTTCGCGGTTAGCGAGTCCTGCGCAGGGGAGTTGAACGCCTTGGGAGTTGCAGACCACATCGAATTCCTCCGCCCGGCGGTGGACTGCCGTGCACTCGGTACCGCAGGAGCTAGAGCGGCCAGGCAACTGATGGCTGTTGGTGATGGGGCTCTGCTCGGCTTCGTTGGCAGGTTGGTGCCGGTGAAAGCACCCCTGCGTTTCCTGGACCTGCTACAAGCCATGCCCGAAGCCGAGGGAGTGGTCTTTGGCAGTGGCCCTTTGGAACCGCGCTGTCGTGCTCACCCAGCCGGCAATCGCGTGCGCTGGATGGGCAGTAAAACCGACCTCGGCCGCTATCTGCCGGGGATCGATGTGCTGGTCATGCCGAGCCTTCGGGAGGGATTCCCGGTCGCAGGCATCGAGGCGGCAGCTTGTGGAGTGCCCACCGCAGGCTTCGACGTACCAGGAGTCAGGGATCTTCTCGCCGCAGCCGATGGATCTATCGGTATTCCGGAGAATGCGGGCCTGCCTGGCCTGGTGGCTCGTGTGCGAGAATTGCTCGACCTGCCGAGGCAGAAGCGAGTTCCATCGAGGCGTGATAGCTTGCTCGAGGCATGTCGACCGGAGCGAATCGCAGCCATGTTGGAGGCGAGATACCAGGGAATCCTGGCTCGACCAAAGCAGGGGCGGGGCTCATGCTGAAGCCATGAGCAGGGCGGCAAACTCCAAGGGTATCAAGGCGGACTTTCTCGGCGCCTTCGCCGTCCTCGAAAGAGACGAGCGCGTGTTGATGGTGCAGAACCGACGCATCATTGCGGGCCGCGAGAGCCTGACCTGGGATCTGCCCGGTGGCAGGGTGGAGCCCGGCGAGTTGCTAGAGGAAGCGCTGCTGCGGGAGTTGCGGGAGGAAACGAAGCTCGAGTCGGTGGCCAAGCCACGCTTTCTGTTCTATCAAGAGGGCGAGCGAGTGCAGGCTGATGCCAGGAGTCATACCTGGCGATCCTTCTTCTTTGCCCTCGACCACTGGGAAGGCGAAGCGCGAGCTGCAGCTGAGATCTTGGATACCCGTTGGATGGATCGCATCGAGCTCCGGCGAGAGTTGCAGGCGCCATACCATGACAGCTTTTTGCTCTGGCTCGAAAGGGGAGGCAGCAGTTTCTCCAGTTCTTGGTGTGACTAAGGGCTGCCGCAGGGCACAGGCCTGAGTGCTCATTCCAATACTTTGTCTTTCGCAGGTCCTCCTCGACCTCAGAATCGAAGAGCCTGGGCCGCTTCGAATGGGGGTGCCCCTGCCAGCGGAGCGCATCGATCGAGGCCTGCGCTTGCGGGGAAACAAAGCAGCCCGACTGCAGTGGAGCTACCTGCAAGGGGCCTCAGCTTCGCAAACCGGCCAACGTTGGGTGGAATTGGCCATTCTCGGTGGACGGGGAAGAGTGCAGATTCTCCCCGGAGCTGTGGAGGCGTCTGCGTCGTCCTCCGGACCACTCATGCGCCGCCTGGAGGCTTCGAGCCGAGTCGATGGCCGGCGAACTGAGGTAGTCCGTTTCGTCTGGATCGATGGCAGTGAGCAGATCTCCGAGCGCGAAGTTTTCCTGGAGTCGTGGCAATCTCCATCTGATGAGATCTTTCAGGCAGGGGAGGCCCGTCGATTGGATGATGGGTCCATCATCGACTCGCGGCTCCGAGTCGAGATGCAGCCGCGTTTCTGGCGTCGAGCCGGGATACTCCCTCCCGGTGGGAAGCTCGCGGCGGCGATTCGCAGACAGCTCATGGAGGCACTGCAACACCTGCCCCCGGCGCCCGGAGAGCGTGGCCGTGGGGACTACATGCGAGGCGATGCAGTGGTCACGAACCTGGAGTTCGACACAGTCCTGGCTCTCCTTCGCCTGGGTCTCGTCACTGGAGATCACCGTGTCCTGCGCATGGCCTATGCAGGGGCGAGGCATTGCATCGATCGGGATCTCGACAGGGAGTCAGGCCTTCCCTTTCGACATGGCCCAGAGCATCGTCACGCGAGTCCAGAACCGGGTCATGTCTGGATCCAAGGCTTGCTCCTCGCCGGCTGTGTGTTTGCTGACCGCGAACTGATCGCAGCCGCCAGAAGTCTGGGGCTGAGTCTGGCCAACCGATTGAATCGCCCGGTTCCCCAGGCCCGGGAGGCGGGAGAGACGTGGCGCGATCGCCTACGTGATGAGGCCTGGCCCCTCTGGGAACTCGAGATGCTGCTCGCCTTCGAAGAACAGCCCAAGCTGATGGCGGTGGCTGACAAGCTGGTTGTGCAGATCCTGACTCGATGGGATGAGCGCAACGGCGTGCTGCGCTATGGCGAGGGAGTCTCGCGGGGAGAGGCCTACAAGGAGCGCGCCTGGTTGACCGGCGGTATCCTCCTCCCGGCCCTGCGCGCCCACCTTCGACGTAGCAACAGTCCTGTCGTTGCGAAGCGCATCAAGGCGCTCGAGGCCGGGCTGCTGCGGGTGATTCGGAGTGGGAAGGAGGGCATGCCTCTGCAGTACTGGCTGCGGGAGGGGCAGGTCTTCAGTGTCTTTCGAAGTCTTGAGACTCCGGAAGCCATCATGATCCTCGAAGGCTTGTCACCGCGAGCTCAGGCTGACTGCCTGCGTCGCTCGGGTCTCAGTCCAGCGGTGAAGGGGATGCTCGCTCCGGATGATCCCAAGATCGCCACCAACTTCAGCATGATCGGGCGCTGTGCCTGGGTATACCGCTAGCAACGTCAGCGAACCTCGATCGGTCCCTTGTAGAAGTCCTTACCACGCATGAGCAGAACTTCGATTTCCTCGCCAACCGCAGTGCCGACCATTTGGCTCAGGTTCTCGATGGAGCGGATTTCGATCGGTCGGTCTGAGGTGAAGAAGCTGTTCTCAATGAGCGCGACGAGCATGTCCCCGACTTCCATGCCGGTCTCCTCCCCCGATCCTCCCTCGTAGACCTGGGTGACTCGCAGTGCCAGGGGAAGCCAGCGCGGTCGCCTGCGCAGTTCTTCGGAGAATTTGAGACTGATCTCTTTGAGCAGCTCTTCATCGTCTTCGCGGGTGATCTCTTCGAACTCCAGTCCGATCCGTTCAACCAGCTTGGCCTCGGCACGGCTGAGTGGCTTTGGCTCCATGCGCAACCTACGGCCGGAGCGCTGAATCTCGACTGGAAAGGGGCTTCCGATCCGGGCCCTGGCCAAAGATCGTGCGAAGTCGATGGCGCTAGTTACCGGTTCGCCACCTGCATTCAGGAGGCGGTCGCCGCGCCGCAGTCCTTCTCGTGCGGCAGGACCGCTTGGCGTCAGGTCGGTAACGAGGGCGTATTCGCCGCGGTCCTTAACCTCCATCCCCAACCAAAGGCTGGTCATGTTATCGCTGGAGAGGAGAACATCCTCGAAGACCCGACGTACCGTGTTTACCGGGATGGCAAAGCCGATGTTTTCGGCGCCCATGGCCATGGCGTTGTTGATGCCGATCAATCGTCCGGTGATATCGATGAGCGCTCCGCCGCTGTTGCCTTGGTTGATGGCCGCATCGGTTTGCAAGAGTCCGCGATAGCGCCTGACCTTGCGGTCGGGAGTGCGGACGTTGATGGCTCGGTCGAGGGCAGACAAGACGCCCACCGTGACCGTGTTGGCATGACCCTGGGGATTGCCGATGGCGATTACGGTTTCGCCCACCATCAAAGTGTCCGAGTCGCTTGACTGCAGGGGTTTGACCAGCTCCTCAGCAGGGAGGATGAGTTGCAGGAGAGCGAGGTCATTCTCCCGTGAGCTGCTCAGCAATCTGGCCTCATAGCTCTTCTTGTTCTTCAGTTTGGTGACAAGTTCACGTCCGCTAGGGTTGATGTCGACACTGGCGATCACGTGCCAGTTGGTAATCACCAGGCCGCTGGCATCGATGATGACTCCTGAGCCTTGGCCCTCAATTCCTGAGCTGCCGGCGCGGGCATTGCTGTCTTGCACGTAGATGCTGACAACGGAGTCCTCTGCCATCTCGACTGCGCGGACGATCGGCGTTCGACGCATGTTGATCTCAGCAGTATCAGGGGCCATGCCCTGGAGGAGGGTTGGGCGTGTCGGCTGGAGGCGCCCGCTTTGACTGGCAAGAGGCAGGCAGAGGAAGATGACGAGTGGCAGGATGCGGGCTGGGTTCATCAGCGGTTCCAAGGGTCGCTAGGTATCAGGATCGAGCCTCTACGAATGGTCTAGGTGCATGCTCCTGAACCCGAGCTATTGTATGGCAAGGCCGGGATATCCCCAGAATCCTGGCTCAGCCATAGCAGGGGCGAATCAGCGCATAGTTCTGTTCGAGACTGGCGGGGGGGACAGGCTTCAGTTTGCTCAGCAGTGATGGTTCGCCGAGTATCCGTCTCAGGATTTCGGAAAGTGCCTCTCGATTCCCTGCTTCGAAGGTGAAGCCATTGATGCCATCCTTGACGATTTCCGTCATCCCTCCCAGGGCAGAGGCTATGACCGGAAGTCCGGCCGCAAAAGCCTCGAGAATGACGAAGGGGCTGTTCTCGTACCAAAGCGAGGGAACGACGAGTAGATCCAGCTCGGCCATGACTCGCCCGACTTGGTCGTGTTCATAGGAGCCTTGGAATTTGATTCGCCGATCGCCCGCGGCTGCACTGCGCAGCTTGGTGATGTACTCGGCAAACATGGTCTCTTGGTCGTTACCGTACAGGCTTAGCTGCAGTTCGCCTTCGACTGCAGCCACCGCATCGACAAGGACTGCGGCCCCTTTCCAAGGGGAAAAGACCCCGGCGAACCCGATTCGCAGGGGCTTGCGTGGTCGGCTGACAGGTTCCACCCGAATGCGTCCGGACTCCAGGCCATAGGGCAGAAGCTGCATGCGCTCGGCAGGCAAGCCGTTCGCTGCAAAGGTCTCGAGGAGGAATCGTGAGGGTGCAAAGATGGCATCCGCTGTCGCCAGGCGTCCTAGTTGAACGTCCTTCCTCTGTTGTAGAACTTCCGGACGGTCCGTTTCTGGATCGTGACATGGAACGCAGCCCAAGCCGCCCTCGGGCGGCCCGGAACAGAGCTTTCCCTCGGAAGTGAGCAGAGTGAAGCGCGGGCAGAGATACCAGAAATCCATGAGGTGAACGAGGCAGCGATAGCCCGAGGCCTTCGCTGTACTCAGGAAACTCGAACCCAAGTTGCGCAGATGGAAGAAGTGCAGGGCGTCAGGAGCGAGCTCAGATAGGACTTCGGCGAATCGCAGAGCAGCAGCGGGATTGTCGTAGTCGCGCAGATTCGCATCAGGTACCAATCCAGCCCAGAGTCGCAGGCGCAGAACACTGAAATTGTCGAAGGGTCGATCTTCAACATGCACAGGATCTGCCGGCTCATGCTCAGCAACCCCGTCCAGTGAGAGGATGGTCACTGCATCGCCCTGACGTCGGGCTTCCTGGGCAAGTGCGAGACAGTACTGCTCCGTGCCGGAGCGACAGTCCGGGAAGAACTGGTGGATTACGTAGAGTAAATTCATCGCTCGAGCCCCTCGTGCCGGGGCTCGCGGTTGAGCAAGTGATCGAGCTGCTGCTTGATCGAGGGTAGTTCGGCTGGAGTGAGATAGATCCTCTCAGAATCGACGCCAAGGTCGATAAGCCGCAGCCGAAGATCGTTTTCTGCGACCATGAGAAACTCTGCGCTCGCCAGGTGCACTGCAAAGAAGCGCGCTTCATGCGAACCTGGCAGGGGTAGCTGATGGAGAACCAAGCCACGCCCGATCCCGAAGAGAAGTTGGCTGAGAAGGCAGGCGGTTCCGGATCGACCGAGACCCCAACCATGTAGGTAGGCGGGCCGAAGCAGTGCAACCTTGCGGGCAAATGTGAAGCCGCGCTGTAGATCGGGGTCGAATTCGATCTCTCTCGGCGACTGCCCCATGGCGTCCGCAAACAGATCCAGTGCCTCGCGCAACTGCAGCGGCCAATTCCTCCTCAGGAAGCCCAAGTCCTCGACAAAGGCGTCGCGATCCGTGCGCAGCATCCGACCTCTGTGGATACGGTTACTCTCGTCCTGCCAGTAGAGAACTTCGGGCCTGACACCGAACTGCTTGGCTAGCTCGTGAAGGAGCTCGCGAGCTGCATGGTCGGGGGGCAGAGTGCACACCATGGCTCCAGTAGTCTTGTCGACGAGAGAGGAGTTACTCGTGAAGCTTCGAGAGCCGGAGAGCCTCGGCAGCGCCTCCTGCTTTGCTTGGATTCGTTCGCTGATTCTGAGCTGAGTTGGCGGACTTGCTTTTGCCGTTGATTCTTGGCTGCGCGCTGTGAGCAGGGTCTCCAGTCGATCTCGATTGCGGCGTGTCAGTTCAAGCTCGGCCTTGAGGCGGTCGCGCTCTGCAAGGCTGCTGGCAAGTTCCTTATTGGGCAGAACGCTGCGGGCATGGCGAAGAAGTCGTCCCTGCAAGTGCTCATCGAAGGAAGTTCGGAGTCCGACGTCCTGTCCGCTCCCCGGGGTGAATAGCTCCCTTGCCCTTGGGATGGGCATGGCCAAGAGCTTCTTGGTGCAGTAGATGAGGCCAGCCTTCTGCGCTGCGATGAACGCGAGCTGCCAGGCCAATGTTGGCCCTGAGGCGAGCAGTGCATCCAGTTCCGTCATGAGGAACTTGCGCCGACAGAGCAGGTTGCTCGGGGAAAGCACAAAATCGGCGGCATGCAGGGCATGGAGCAGCTTGCCGGGGCTCGATGACCGCGGCCGGTGTCTCTCGTGAACTTGCATCCAATCGTAGACCAGGTCCCCATGTTCGAGGCGGTTGCAGGAACTGGAGCTGACTTGCAGGCCCTTGGCATCGACGAAGTGAACTGCGCTGCAGATCAATTTGGCATTCTTGGTCTGCTTGGCGAGGGCCATGCATTCAGACAGTCGTTTAGGATGGTACTTGTCACCGGCGCGGAGAAGGCTGATCCAGGTGGAGCGCGTTGCGCTGCAGGCCTTCAGAATGGATTGCTTGAGATCCTTCGCAGCTGAGACATCCAAAACCTCGCGCGGTGGCAGGGATTGGGCTGCGATGCTTTCGCGGCTCTGTTGGCCGAGCTTGCGCTTGCCATCCGCGAGCAGCAGGACGCTCAAATCGGCTTCGTCTGGTTTGCGTTTGGAGCCAGCCTTCTTCAGCAGGAAAGGTCGTCGTCGTTGGCGACGACGGCGCTTCAGGCCGAGCCATAGGTGGGCGCGGGCAAGCAGGTCCTCATAGCCGTACTTGCTTGCCAGTTCCGCCTGCTCATCGCTCATGGCCTGAGAAAACCCCTGCGCATGAATCTTCCGTAAGCTCGGGAGCAGGGACCTGGCACCCTGAGAGGCTGCTATTTCCAGGAGCGAGCGCAGTTGGGCGCATTCACGGCTGCGCAAGATCAGCTCTTTGTTGCGGGCGAGTTGTTTTGCCCAGGCTCGGAGGCAGACGTGATTGGCGATCCAGGGCAGGCCCGCAGAGAGAGAGGCCAGGCGCGCGGCATCCGCCAAAACCGGAGAATCCAGATCGGGTAGACCGAGCAGGAGTCTTGCTTTGCCAGATTGAGGGTGGGCGCCTCGGGAGACCAGGTGAAGGCGCAGGTTTTCGAGAAGTGCTGCGAGAGCCGGAGAATGTTCCTCGCCGCTGGCTGCTAGGTCCAGGACTTGATCGCGGAGGAAGTGAAGCTCCACAGTGCTTAGCTTGAAGAGGTCCGAGGCCTGCCGTCCATTCGGCTGCTCGAGGACAGGCGCCCCAAGGTCTGTTCTGGCATCGAGGAGCTGAAACCAGTTGTCAGGCTGAAGCAGGAAGCTCCTCTTCGCTGGGCTCATTACTGTTCACTGAGACAGGCCTGATAGACCTTGACGCTGCGTTCTGCGATGGCCACATCCGTGAGGTCTTTCTCGACGCGCTGACGGGCTGCGCTCCCGGTTCGGCGGGCAAGATCCTCGTCTTCGATCATCTTCTCGAGGGCAGCGATGAAGGCGCCGGCGTCATCGCTTGTCGCCAGCAAACCAGTGACATGGTCCTCGATGAGTTCCGGCAGGCCACCGCAGTCTGAAGCTACAATTGCTCGGCTCGCAGCCATGGCTTCGATGCAGGAATAGGGACAGTTCTCCCAGAGGCTGGGGATGAGGAAGATGTCGATTTCCTTCAGGACCGCCCGCACCGACGGCAAGTCGAGCTTGCCAAGGAAGTGGAAGTTCTTGCTGAGTTTGCGTTCCTTGATGAAGGGGATGATTTCCCGCTGCATGTAGCCGTAGGTGTCGTCACCAGCGAAGACAAAGTGCAGGTCCGGATACTTTTCGAGCAGGTGAAAGCACATGTCCTTGACGAGATGAATGCCCTTTCGCTTCTCCATGCGATTGGCGAAGAATACCTTCTTGCCTTCTTTGGGCAGCTTGAACTGCCTGTAAACATCGATTCCTTCGTCTCGATCGAAGAGCTCGAGGTCGATCCCATTCGGTATGACGTGGATGGGGCGCTTGACCTTCATCACTTCAGCAGCTTCGTCGGCCAAGAATTGGCTGCAAGAAGTTCGGACCGTGGCCTGGCGGATTCCGAATTTCTCGACCATGGCGGTTAGCTCCCGATCCATGCGAGGGGTGTCATACATGCCCATGATGAGCTTGGCCGGGCTATGGAATTTTACCGCGGAGGGGGTGTCGAGGAGAGTCGCTGCCAGCGCACCGTCACCGCCGCATTCTGGAAACTCCACAAAGTCAATTTGTTCGCTCTCGAGGAGGTTGCGCAGACCGGCGTATGCGCCATAGGCAGTTTGCAGGCGATTTGCTGCCCAGCCGCAGCGTTTGCTGAGGATCATGTCGGTCAGCTTGTTGACCCAGCCCTCCTTCTTGATGCGCGTGATGTGCACTCCCTCGTGTTCGCTGTGATGGATTCCCGGCGTGAGGGAACCGGCCACAACATGGACACGATGGCCGAGCTTGGCCAGGCCTCGTGCTTGGTAGTAGCTGTAAGTGCCGATACCTCCAAAGCCGGTTTCCGGAGGGTATTCGTATGAGAGCAGAGCTATGTTCATGCGCTGGGCTGCGGCTGATGTTTCGATCAGTCGGTAGATGAGACTTTAGCAGGGCGTCAGGCAGATGACAGTTGAAGCCGCAGTGCTTGCGAGGGTGTGCGGGTGGAGGAGAGGGCTCGTCGGGTTGCTCGGCTTCCTGCTCGGTGCAAGCCCACTCTTCGCCCAATCAGCGGCCGCTAATCAGACCTTCCCAATTGATGAGGATCCACAGGGACGGGTCTTGAATGCGCAGGGGGAGCCAATCGCCGGAGCGCGAATCGAAGTCCTCTGTGTCGGGACGGGTGCAGGCTACGCACGGGCATTGGAAGAAGGTCAGCGGCGACTGCCCATCCTTTCTGCGGTCTCCGGTCGAGATGGTAGCTTCGTCCTCCCAATCACCGACTTGCACCGCGTGTTCTATGGGGCAGGTCCGGGCCGATTCTCTCTCCTTGTCAGCAAGGCGGGCTTCCGTTCCTGGCGCGAGCCCCTGTCCCAGGGCTTGTATACCTACCTCGGCAGCGAAGTGACCTTGCTTCCACGGGCCGAGAAAGATGCCATCCAGGTCAGAGTCGCATCGCCAGTGGAGGGCATGGTCTTCGCGTATCAAGCTCGGCAGGACGGTGGACATGACGCGGATCGGGCCAGGTGGGAGTATTCGCAGGTGCCCGCTGACGGCGACCTGCAGCTGTCGATCTCAACTCTGCCCTGGCCGCGTATGGCGATTCAGAGCAGCAATCTGCAGGTCTTGAACTTCGCCGGACAAATTCTCTACCCAGGCCGTAGCTCTAGGCCGGTCGATTTGTTGAGTTGTGGGGGCAAGCTGGAGCTGGAAGCAGGCGCTGAGGAAGCGATCCGACCACTGCAACTTCGTACAGAGACGGGACTCGATCTCGATTCTGTGTGGGGGATCTACCGCAGCCCGGCGGGGGAGCTCCTGCAATTTGGATTTGCAGGTTCGGACTTGCCCCGTGATTCTCAGCTCGCACTCCTCTGGGCGGGCGCAGACGGCTTCGTGACCATGCCTGTGAATGGCGAATCGCGCCTCGAACTGCAGACCCTAGCGCAGCGAGACCGTGATCTCCTCCTGCGTGTGTCCAGTGCTTCCACAGCCCAGCTCGATTCTGTCCGGGTCCGCGTCCTACGGCTGCTAGATTCGGAATGGCGGAGCGGCACGCATCCAAGGAGATATCTCTTGGATCGACAGATCAAAGCCGGCGCAGCCATCCGATTGCCCGCAAAGCTCCTGCGGGAACCCAGCCTACTGCTGGTCAGCTCCCCTGGACATGTCGACAAGAGAGTCCTTGAGCCGAGGGCCTTGGGGAAGGAGGTCGAGATCAAGCTGGATGCGTTGACTGGTGCGCAGATCATCTTCAAGTTCGTCGATGAGCGCGGGCAGCCAGTATCGGGTGCATTGCTCTTCCTCTCAGATCGCTTCTACGACAATGCCCAGGGAAGAGGCGCTAGTCCGCCACGGGGACTTCTGAGGTCAGACGCAGCCGGCCGCGTCGATCTGGGCATCGTTGCGGCAGGAAACTACCGCTACCGCTGTGTGAGCAAGGATCGCATTCCCAATCAAGGCCGGCTGGCGGTAACGGCAGGTGAGGACCAAACGGTTGAACTGGAACTTGGCCTTGGGTTGTCCATGCGAATGCTGAGCGTCGGGCCGGATGACAAACCTAACCCGCTTGCTGGTGCAGCTGTCAACATTACAGAAGCCCGTGATACCAGGCGCTGGGGTTCAGTTTGGAGCGACTCTCAGGGGCGTCTATGGCTACGTGGCCTGCCGGCGGAGTCTCGTCTGCAGTTGTCACCGAAAGCGCTCACCGGGTCCTGGTCGAGTCAATGGTTCGACCTCGATTCAAGCCTGGTGCATGCCTTTACCGCAGCCGAGTATCGTGAAGTCTTGCTGCGGGTCCCTGATGGAAGTCGGGAGCTGCGCACAACGCTAGCCATCACCGGTCCAGGGCGAGCAGGTGGTAGCACGAGCAATACTGTTGGCCCGCCTGGGAAGCATGCAACCACGTCCTTGTTTGCCCTCAACTGGTTCGAATCCGAATCTGCGCAGGTAATGATAGGAATTGGCATTGGGCCGCCTGTGCGCATCAGGTCTAGCGACGCGGACTTCCTTGCCGCTGCCGGCGCCCCCAGGGTGGAGCTCGACCGTCGCGCCATACTCAGGCGGCGTGAACTGCTCTTTCCCGGTTTGGACTTTGCGCAGCTGCAGCAGGTTCGTATTCAACCAGTGAGCCCACACTACTCGGGCAAAATGGTCAGCAACCGAGCTGGGCAGATGCTGGATCTGGATCAGGATGGTCGCGCTTGGTTCGTGGCCAGGGATCCTGGCGAATACGACTGTGTTGTTCTGCATCCTGAGTTCCTCATGGCGACGCTGAGTGTTCCGGCGGAAGGGCTGGGTTCGGGCTTGCCAGGGGAAGCAATTGAGATCCGTCTACGACCAGGCAGTGCCCTGGATTTTGCCTTCACCCTGGATGAACAGGGCCTCCAGGGGCGGGATATGAGTCTCTCGATCCGCGGAGTGGATTCGAGCATGGTGCTCTACGCCCAGGATTTCTGGCAGCCTGCCAAGGATGCCAAAGCCGGTGATACGGTATGGCTGCCTTGTCCAATTGCCTTACAGCCAGGTGAGTATGAAATCGATCTGCTCCTGGGCGATCGGCTCCGCAAAAAGATCATGCTACTTCCTGGCAAGCCCATGACCATCGAGCTGGGCAAGGACTAGCCGGCTAGCTATTCTGCGGGGCCCCGAGACAGCTCAATCCCCCCAGGAGATCGTCAATGATTCGTGTCCTTCCTTCGCTCGCAACCCTTCCGCTTCTCCTCCTTGGCTCCTGTTCAGATTCGGCTGCTGCGGGTTCCGCACCGACCGTCGCCTGGCCAGCCAGCGGTGCGAAGATCTTTGCGGACACTCCGATTGTGATCGGTGGCCCCGAAGCCGGGAGCAACTTGGCGGTCATGGTCAACGGAGAGTCGCTCGCTGCTGATAGTTCGGCCGCGACCATCGTTGCCGGCACTGCCGAGAGTCTCAATCTGCCGATAGGTGATGTGCAGCTGTCCTTCCAACTGCTTGATGAGGCCGGTAACTCCCTCGGTGCAGATTACGCCTGTGACGCGAAGTTCACCGTGGTGCCCGTTCCCGCCGAACGGCGCGTCTTCTTCAAGTCACCCGCCGATGGCGCAAAGGTCACGTCGCCCGTCAAGGTGGAGTTTGGTCTGGTCGGTATGGGGCTGACTCCGGCTAGCGTTCCGGCAACGATCCCTGACAAGACCCAGGGGCACCACCATATCATTATCGGTGCAGGTGCTCTGAGCCTCGGTGAACCTGTCCCGGATAACGAGACTAACATCCACTTCGGACTGGCCCAGACTGAGACCGAACTGTCTCTGGCGCCGGGCAAGTACAGCCTGACCATGCAATTCGCAGATGGTCTCCATCTCAGCTACGGCGAGCCAATGTCGGCAACTATTCAGATCGAAGTGATCGAGTAGAACTAGGGTTTGATACTGCGGGCCGCTCGCAGACCGATGTGTGGCAGGCCTCCCTGGATCCCTCTGGCCAGGGAGTCTCGCCGCCAGAAGGGGGAGGGTCGGCGGCTCAGGAAGTGATCGCCTCGAGGTAGGAACTGTTCGTCCGCCCCTGCTTCGGTCCAACCTTCGCACCATTCGGCGACATTGCCCTGCATGTCGTGCAGCCCAAAGCCATTGGCTTCCAGGCTGCCGACTGGAGCATGCACCACGAAGCCGTCATCAAAGCTGTCCATAGAGGGCCAACGGCTGCGTAGGTGCGGTAGGCGCAGCAACTCCCTGTGCAAGTCCCAGGACCATGGTTGCAGGCGCTCGACACTCAGGTCTGAGAGGTTCGCTCGATCCTCAAGCCCAGCCTGATCGGGTACCGCCTGCCACTCAGATCCGCCGATGGCTGCGTACTCCCATTCTGCTTCCGATGGCAGGCGGAGGCCTGCCCAGTCGAGGACTCGCCAGGCCTCTTCAGCCTCGACACTCTCCACTGGATGGTTGCTCTTGATCCTTTCGCCTGAAGGGAGTTCCAGATCCGCCGCGTAGAGAGCGGGTGCCTCCCCTGCGAGACTCTGCCACTGCCCTTGAGTCAGCTCATACTTGCCGAGAAAGAAGGCTGGAATGTCGATCTCCATCGCTGGGACATGATCGGGGCTCTCTTGATAATTGGCGGCATAGTTTGCGGCGCGGGGATCCCCAGCCTGGGCACCGAGGGTGAGGCTGGCTGCTGGAATCAGAACGAAGACGACGCCCGATTCCCCGTCTATGCGTAGGTTGCCGTTGGTATCCGGTGCCGGGAGAGAGCGGTCACCGCCGGCGGATCCCGGATGAAAGAACTCATATAGCCCGGATCGCGGATCCCTGCCGAGGGGGATCAATCCAGCCTGCGGACTGAGCTCCAGACCGGCATAGCGCGGGCTCGAAGCGACCGCTCGGATGCTGTTCTGCCAGCGCTCAGCGTATTGGTCGAGGCTGATCTGCGCCTCCCCGTCGAGCCAGCTAAGGCGCGACTCGATCCAGGCAAGGTGCCGGCGCGGAGGCTGGATAGTCCTCGCCAGGCAATTGCGTATGCGGTTTCGCGCGAGCTCGAGAGCCTCGGCCAGTTCTTGATTCCCTAGGGCTGCCAGCTGCTCCGGCGCTAGGAGGTCATCGATACGGGTTGCCCTCTCCGTGAGTGGATCCGCGTTCAGTCCAAGCCAGGCTCGTAGGGCGCTGCTTTGTTCTTTCAGGCCGAGGTTCTTGGCAGGAACATCCGCTCCTTCTGCGCTAGCGATCAGACCATCGACTTCGAGTTGCAGCACGCGGGCTTCGGAACGCAGGAGCTCTTTGCGTAGGCTGCTGTTGGCTGTTGGTGAGGCCACTTTGCCAAGCTCTTGACTCTCATTGTCGAGATCGCCGGTTGATGCGGTCCCGGCTGGTGGCTGGTCAATAGTGGAGGTCCAATATCCAGCAGATCCCGCCAGGACGAGGAGGAGAACCGTGCTCAAGGCCCGAGCCCTGCGCTTGGCAATGCGTGCCAGGCATTCGAAGGCGTTCTCGTTCCTTGCCTCGACAGCGCGTAGCCCGCGATAGCGATCTAAATCCGCTGCGAAGGCATCCATGGATGGGTAGCGATTATCGGGCAGGCTGGCGAGGGCCTTGTCGAGGATCGAATCCAGGTCCCCACAAAGAGTTCGGCGCAATTGCCAGGCGCCTATGCCGCGTGCCTTGGCGAGGTCTGCGAGGTGAGGGTGGGAGCGCAGCGCCTGACTTGCCAGGGGAGCAGGCTGGTCTCTGACGATGCGCTGCATCTCATCCAAGGGCAGATCGTCGACCAGGTTCGGAAAGCGCGGGGGAAAGCCCACGAGCAGTTCGTAGAGCACCGCGGCCAAGGAATAGATATCGCTACGCACATCGGGCTCGTTCCCGCCTCGCCCGGCCTGCTCCGGGCTCATGTAGCGCGGTGAACCGAGATAGCGATCCCCGAGGAAGCTCACACTCGCCTCGTCTCCCGCATCCTCTCCTGCCATCCCGAAGTGGAGGATTCTGACTCGAGCCGGGGGGACCCGATCGTCCACGACGATGTTGCTGGGTTTGAGGTCCAGGTGGCAGAGCCCTCGCTGGTGAGCGTTCCTGACGCCGGCAGAGGCCTGGCGAATCAAGTCGATACGGGCAGCGATGGAAAGCGCGTGACGATCGCAATACTCGGTGATGGGCTGGGCTTGGAGTTCCTCCAGCAGGTATCGGGGATACCCGGGGCGGGTTTCGAAGGCGCTATCGGCAGCCAGCACCGGATCCGCCAGGGCGGCCAAGGCTCCGGGCTTGCCCTCGCGCAGGATGAGAAGTCGCCCCTGATCAAGGCCGAGACGCAGACGGCGTAGCCCCGGTTGAATCCCATCCGCTGGTCGTTCGGCAAGATAGATTTCGCCGAGGCTGCCCTTGCCCAGTGGTTCCAGGACGCGAATCCCCTCCTCGGAGGCCGCGATACTGCCCGGTTGCAGGCCGAGGATCCGCCTGATCTCGAGACCGTGCTCCGGATAGAGCTGGCTCAGGGCTTCACAGGCCCGTTCTCGGCCTTCTACGTCCGCAGCGAGAGCCCGAGTCAGGTCCTGCCTGAGGTTGCCGGGAAGCTCTGGTCCTCCCGGCAGATCGTTGCTGTCTGCCTTGCCGATGGCCATGGTTGAGGCACCACGCTAGCAGTCCGCGTAGTAGCTGAGAATCCCGAGTTCTTTCTGCCCATGGCACGGGTTCTCCTCTAGTCGCCCAGGGCTTGCAGGAAGGATCAGCATCCGTGACCCTGTCCTGCTGCTAGACTAGTATTGGCGGCGCAGCCCAACGCCTGTGCCCAGTTTACGGCCTTGCGTCAGCGGTTCGAAGGTCGTCCCGCTCACCGTGACGGCTGGTAAACTGGACCTTGGACTGATCGCGCCCCGCCCATCCCCTCAATAGATGATCGCATGCTGAGAACGATCCTTGCCCGAACTTCCGTCCCCGTTCTAGCTCTTGCCTTGCACAGCGCCGGTCTGAGCGCGCAGAACAATGGCGAGACCTGGCAGCTCCTTTCGCCCGCCAATAATCCAGGTGAAAGGGCTGACTACATGATGGCTTTTCACACCCAGTCCACCAGGACGCTCCTCTTCGGCGGAGACGAGCTAGGCACCACCATTCCCATTGGTGAGACCTGGATCTGGAATGGAATCGATTGGACCCAGATCAGTCCTGCGGTCGAGCCCTCGCCCCGATCCAGGGCAGCGATGGCCTATGACCCGATGCGAGAGGTGATCGTCATGTATGGCGGCGCCGACAATGGCTCTCCTCTTGGTGATACCTGGGAGTTCGATGGCGCCGAATGGGCCCAGGTCCAGCCGGTAAACTCTCCGCCCGCGCTGCTGGGGGCGGCGATGGCATGGGACCCAATTAACGAGAAGATGCTGCTCTTCGGTGGTGCGACCGCGTTTACCGAAGAGCTGCAGGGGGATACCTATCACTACGATGGGCTCGACTGGGAGTTGCTGACACCAGTGAGCGCACCCTTGCATCGCAAGGACCACCGGATGGTCACCGACACACTCCGGGATCGCATCGTCCTCTTCGGTGGAACCGATCAAGAAGTCATGTTTCAGCCGGCCTTGACCACTCGTTCTGACCAGACCTGGGAATGGAACGGCACCAACTGGATCTTTCAGAATCGAGCCACTGTCCCAGACAAGCGAGAACGATTCGGCATGGCCTTCGACGAGGTCCAGGGAATCACGGTGCTTTGCTACGGCCAGAACGGAAGTCGGAGTCACGGAGACACACTGGCCTGGGACGGAGTGGAATGGCGCGATATTTTTGTGACGCCCAAGCCCGGTGCCCGCTCAGCGATTCAGCTGGTAGCCAACAGCAACAGTGGTCGATTGCTCACCTATGGTGGGGACGTTGCTCAGGCCGAGCCTGGTGAGACAATCGAGTCCTGGGAGTTCTTTGGGCAGTGCAACGGCAGCTCCCTCCCCTATGGCCTTGGTTGTGCCGGCACCGTGGGCATGCCGCCAACTCTGCGCAACCTGAATGGTTCGCGGCCGGTGGTCGGGAACGGCTTCAACATGGTCTTGGATAATCTTCCTACCGCCAATGGCAGCTTCGCCGTCGGCATGTGGGGCTTCTCCAATGAAATCTGGGGCGACACGCGCTTCTTCCTGCCTGACGATCTCGGCTGGCTGGGCATGCCAGGCTGCGACTTACTGGTCAGTCTGGATCGTGTCGTTCCGCTGGTGATCACACCCGGAGGGCAGGCGAACTGGACTCTGAACGTGCCCTTGAACAACGATCTTTGCGGGTTGAGTTTCTATGCCCAAGGCTTGATCGTTGATCCGGGTGCCAACGCTCTAGGCGTAATCGTCAGCGACGCCATTGCTGGTGCAGTCGGCCTGCGTTAGTCACGCATGGTGAATCATTGACGGAATCGGCCCCTGCTCAGGCCTGTGGGGTTTTGAGTTCCTTCTCGACACGCAGGTCCCAAGTTCGCCAGGCAAAATTGGCGGCGCGGAGGGCGTTCTCCACCGAGGACTCTGCGACGACGGTTGGGCTGCCGTCTTTGTGAAACCAGCGATATCTGCCCGTCTTCGTCTGTCGCAGATGCAGACGGACGCGACCATCCTCATCCGGTCGCCCTGAGGGGGGCGAGAGGATTGAGAGGCTCGCCAGCACTTCTTGCTCTTCTGGACTTTGCATGGATCCTGAGAGCTCGGGAGGGAGAAGTTATGAATCTCCGGAGCTGGGCCATTCTACCTCCACGCCGGAAACTAGACCCGGCGAGAGCTCGGGAATTGACCGCTTGGCGAGACTATCCGAGCAGAGAAGGCCAGGCCTAGACGCGGGAGGCCTGTGCCGCCAGCACTTGTGACTGAATGCCGCTTGCCGAAGATCGGTCCTAGCGAGGACCTTTTCCAACTTCCAGGCCGCGGCCTGTCACCAGATAGACAGCGAAGGAACCCAGCCAGTGGCCACCCTCGTAGTTGCTGTCGCTCACCGCGGCGAGGCCAGCCTCCCGGTGGTGGCGGGCAACCGCTGCAATTGCCTCTATTCTTGGGTCTCCTACTGGGAGTCCGAAGAGAATCCCCTCGAGCATCCAGGCGCGAGAAAGATTGAGGCCATCGAGATGGACGAGCTTGCCATCGGTCTTGTCGGTAACTACCGCCAGCTCTAGCCATGATGTGCTGCCGTCCTGGCTAATCTGGGGCAGGAAGGCTCCTAGCCAGGCGGCGAAGGCTGGTGGAGACAGAACCCGCCGCATGAGGTCTGCTTCGGCGAGGCAGGGGGAAAGAAAATCCTGCCCGCCAGGTTCGAAGCTCAGATTGCAGGCGCGATCCTCGAGGTAGTACTGCCGAGCGCGCGCGAGTAGAAGGCTCTCCAATTCCTCGTCCTTGTGGAGTCTGGCGTAGTCCAGAACCAGACCCATGGCGAAGGCAGTCTGGCTGTGTTCACCGGTTCGGATTGGATGGGAAAGCTTGGGTAACCAGGCAATAAAGCGCTGACGAACTTCGATGGCGAGTGGAGCGAGGACCTCGGCCCATTGCTGAGACTGTGGGTCTTGCCAGTCACTGAGCTCAGCCTGCAGCTGGAGGAGCCAGGCGAGGCCATAGGGTCTTTCGAAGGAAGCGCGACCTTCGCCCTGAATGTAGGCGAGTTCGCCCGCGACCTTCTCTGCTGTGAGATGGCTGCCCAGGGAGGCACGAGCCCGTGCCGCGAAGCCCGCCTCGGGAAAACTGCGTAGCAAACGAACCAGAAGCCAGTGGCCGTGCACGGCAGAATGCCAGTCGAAGCAGCCATAGAAGGCGGGAGTCAACTGGCGCGGGGGCTGTGCATCCTTGTCCGACTGCAGGACATGCGAGATCTTGTTGGGATATTCGAGGTGTACACAGTCGAGTGCGAGGTTTGCAAAGCGAGTCACCGCTTCTGCTGTGAGTTCTTGCGCTCCGCATGTAGATGCCAAAAACAGGATCACAGAGATGCGAGATCGCATGGTTGCCTCAGCGTCTGGTTCTAGGGTTTGGCGGCGGGTTGTAGTGGTCGCGAACCCAGCGGGGAAATGGGATCACACCATGATAGGGCTCGTACATGTCGAGCACGCGGCGGAGCTTGAAGGTGCCAATGAAGCCGGTATGCATGTACGGCCAGAACACGAGCTGATCCTTGGCGGCCTGTAGGTCGTTGTGCTTCTGGAGCACGTAGATCGCGCTGGCCAGTCCAGAGCGATCGGATCCTCCGCGGCAATGCAGAAGCATGGGGTACTCGGCATTCTCGAAAGTTTCCCAGAGCCCAAGTAGCTCTTCGGCGCTGGGGTAGCGACGAGCGGACATGCGACGCCAGATGAACTCGACATCTGAATCTTCAGCGGCGCTCGAACTAGTGTCGTAGCCCTGGTTTCCCTCACCACCGATGCGCAAGAACAGCAGAGTGCGGATTTTCCTGTCCGCGAGGATGTCATCGAGTTCTTCCTCAGAGGGTTGGGAAGATCGGTAGAGCTTGCCTTCTTCAACGGTGTGTAGATTCAGACAACTGCACAAGCCAGTAGCCAGGATGAGAATCAGGGGTAAGAGCAGGGTTTGCTGCATCGAGACTCTGGATCTAGCGGGAGGGGCGCTCAAGATCCACGAATCATCGCCAAGAACTCACGGCGCGTCGCTGGGTCCTTGCGAAAGGATCCAGTCATATGGCTGGTCACTGTCACAGTCCCTGGCTTCTGCACACCTCGGGCGGTCATGCAGTGGTGTTCGGCTTCGACGATGACGGCGACTCCTTTTGGTTGCAGCACGGTGCTGATCGCATCAGCAATCTGGACGGTCAGCTTCTCCTGGATCTGGAGCCGTCGGGCGTAGACTTCGACCAGCCTGGCGAGTTTGCTGATTCCGACAATGCGCTTGTCCGGCAGGTAGGCGAGATGACATTTCCCTGTAAAGGGCACCATGTGATGCTCGCAGTGGGACTGCAGGATGATGTCGCGCAAGGTGACCATTTCATCGTAATCACCGATTTCTTTGAAGGTCCGCTCCAGGATCTCAATCGGGCTCTGTCGGTACCCTGAAAAGAACTCCTCGAATGAGCGCACGACTCGCGCCGGAGTCTCGAGGAGACCCTCTCGATCAGGGTCGTCGCCCGCCCAGGCTAGCAGCGTTCGGACTGCCGCCTCAGCCGCGGCGCGATCAGGCCGGTTGCGGGAGAAAGCCTCATTTCGCTCCTCTTCGAGGCGGCGCAAGCTCTTGGGTATCTGGCTCATGGTTCTCCGAGGATTCTCCGCCTCTCCCCTGGCTCCGCAAGGGGGGACTAGGGCTTCGTGCCAAAATGCTCTTCAGGAACTGCTGCTGCCGTTGGCTTCTGGAGCTTCGAAGGAGCCTTCTGCGAGCTTCGCGCGAACCATGATCTTCTTGTGCAAGAGCAGTTCGCTCGACAGAGCATGGCCGCGCAGTTCCGTGTAGAGGTTCTCGGAGGCAGCGCGCCGCTTGTCCTGTGACCTATGCCGTCGCTGGGCCAGACTGATGAGCGGGCCTGATGCCAGGCGGAGGAAAGGATATAGCAAGACTGAGGTGCCACTGCGATTGAAGCCCCGTAGCCGGATATCATCAAACTGAGCCAGGCGGAGAAGGTATCGAATCTGGAAGAAGGGCAAGGCAAAAGCGTGGCCGTGATAGAGCCGCTTGTCACTGCTGCTCCATACTGTGGTCTCCTCGTTAGGGAAACCGGCGCGAAAGCTCTTCATCCCGGACAGAAACTGGCTGAACCTGCTGCTGAGATCCATGAAGTTCGGAGTAGTGATCCACAGATAGCCGCCAGGTTTCAGAATGCGTCGGCACTCGCGGAAGAAGGACGCCAGATTCTCCAAATGCTCGACCCCTTCTTGGCTCACGATGCCATCGAAGCAATCGTCCTCGAAAGGCAAAGTCGAATTCATGTCCGCTTGAACAACTTCCGAACGATCCCAGTCGCAAACTTCTGGAAACAAGTCCGATGGAGTGACTTGAAAACCAGTCTCGGCAAGCTGCTTGCTCAGATTGCAGTCTCCTGCCGGGAGATCGAGGACTCGGCCGGAGCCGATGGTCCCTCGGATCTCCTCGACGAGCGTCCTGTCGAGCTGCTCCGACTTGGATAGAGGCATGGCACGAAATCCTAGACGGCAAACGACGTGGAGCCAGAATGAAACCATCCTTCGCAATGCTTCCCTAGCCTGGTCGCCTCTGTCTGACCTGGCCAGTGAGCATCTTCGGGCAGGTTTTGGCGGCTCAGACGGTGACCTGGTATACCCTGCAGGACAGCAACATCATCCAGCTCGGTATTGGTTTGGGCATGAGGCGCTAGCTCCAAGAGCATGCAAGTCGCAGTCTTTATTACCTGTCTTACGGATAGTTTCTTCCCGCGCTCTGCGCTTGCTCTTGCCAGGGTACTGCGACACCTGGGGCATGAGGTGATCTATCCAGAGTCTCAAACCTGCTGTGGGCAAGCAATGTTCAACAATGGCTTTCACCCTGAGGCAAGCAGTCTGGCGCGCCGCATGGTAGGGGTCTTTGATGGATTCGAGTATGTCGTCACAAACTCGGCGTCCTGTGCGGCGATGGTCCGCGAGAAGTTCCCGGATCTCTTCTCCCAAGATTCTCCGGATGCTGAAGCAGCTCGGGCGTTGGCGGCAAAGACATTCGAGTTCATTGAGTTTCTTGACCGAGTGCTTGCCCTGAAACCCGAAGACCTGGGGATCCCATGGCAGGGAGTCGCGACTTACCATCCGTCTTGTCATCTTCGCAGTCTTGGGTCTGATCCCTGCCCTTCCTACCTCGCTGGAGTCGATGGTTTGGATATCCGGCCCATGGACAAGGCCAGCGACTGCTGTGGCTTTGGCGGCACCTTTGCTCTGAAGTATCCCAAGATTTCGAGCACAATGGTGCGGGAGAAACTAGCCAGCATCGAGCGTACCGGTGCAGACTTCTTGATCAGCAACGATGCTGGATGCAGCTTGAGCTTGCTGGGCGCCTGTCATCGCCGCGGTCTACCTATCCGAACTCTCAGCTATGCTGAAATCTTGGCAGAGGGTCTCGGTCTCCTCGCCCCAGACGAGGCTCAGGCGTGAGCGATGACCAGCAACGACACCTGCTAGATCCGAAACTGCCCTACCTAATGGGCGCGCGGATTGACAAGGCGATGGCTGACGATGCCATGCGAACGGCTGTGACAAGTACCACTGCGGCCAAGGATGTCCTGCGCAAGGAGGTGTTCGCCAATAGTTTTGCCGAGCGCTATCCCGCCATCAAACGTGAAGCCGCACGCATCAAGGCCCACTGCCTGGACAACCTGCGGCATTACATCGATAAATTCGCAGGGGCTGTTGAGGGCCTTGGGGGGAAGGTCCATTTCGCCAGCGATTCTCAGGAGGCCAATAGGATTTGCGTGGCAATCGCCAAGGCTGAGGGTGCGCGGCTCTGCGTGAAGAGCAAGTCGATGGTCACCGAAGAAGCGTTCTTGGTACGCGATCTCGAAGACGCTGGAGTGGAGACCGTTGAAACCGATCTGGGGGAATTCATCGTGCAACTGGATCGGGATGCGCCCTCGCACATCGTTACCCCAATGATCCACAAGGACCGTCGTGCCGCCGGACGGGCCATGCAGCGCGAACTCCAAGTCGAGTACTCGGAGGATCCTTCGAAACTTACGGCGATCGCCCGAAGCTACTTGCGGGACAAGTTCCGTCATGCCGACTTGGGCATCAGTGGCGCTAATTTCCTGATTGCTGAGAGCGGCTCCTTGGTGCTCTGCACCAACGAAGGCAATGCAGGGCTCAGCGTGACCAGCCCCCGGGTGCACGTGGTATTCGCGGGCATCGAAAAGGTCATCCCTCGGCTCTCGGACCTGCCATTCTTCCTGAAGCTCCTCGCCCGGAGCGGTACCGGGCAGGACTTGACCGTCTACACCAACATCATTTCCGGTCCACGGCGAAGTTCAGATCCGGACGGCCCGGAGGAACTTCATTTCATCCTCCTGGACAATGGGCGAAGCAAGGTGCTTGCCAGTGATCAGAGCGAGCTGCTCGCCTGCATTCGCTGCGGGGCATGCCTCAACGCCTGCCCGGTGTTTCGTGCTGTCGGTGGTGGTCATGCCTATGGCGCAGTCTACTCCGGGCCCATCGGTGCGGCCCTGACTCCTCTGCTGCGCGGCTTGGAGAACTATCCAGACCTCCCTCAGGCCAGTTCTCTCTGTGGTGCTTGTCACGAAGCCTGCCCGGTTGATATCGACCTACCCAAGCATTTTGTATCTCTGCGACGGGCCCAGATAGAACAACAGATCGTCGGTTGGCGAGAACGCCTGGCCTACCGACTCTGGGCTAAGTCCATGCGCTCGGCCTTGCTGTTTCGCATGGGCTCCAGGATGGGGCGAATTGCCCTGGGCCTCCTGAGTTCACGGCAATCCGGAAAGGCTGGCGACAGACGATGGCTAATGCGGCTGCCCTGGCCCATGAAAGCATGGTCAATGGATCGGGACCTGCCGATGCCTGCGAGGCGAAGTTTCCGGCAGCTATGGAAGTCCGAGTGCGGAGTTGGAAAGAATGGTTGAAGGTACGTCACGGGAGCACTTCTTGGCCAGGCTAGGACCGGCAACCTCGCCCGCTGCTGAAGACCTCTCTGTCGATCACGAATTGCTGCGCCTGGTGGGGCCTGAGGAGGACCTGCTGGCCCGATTCATGCAGGAAGCTGCCGGGCTTGGAATGCAGCCGCGATTGGTGCAGGCAGAAAGCTTGGAGTTGGAAATGAGCCGACTGTTGTCCGAGCTCGCGCCGGTAAGCGCCTGCCTGAGCCTGGCCGATGGGCAGCTCAGGTCACTGGTGCTCAGGGCCATGCATTCTGCGGGCTGCGAGGCGAGAGATACTACGATGAGCAGGGGCATTGCGGCGCAATATGACGTGGATATAGGTATCACCGATGTGTGCCACGGGGTGGCCGAAACCGGCAGCTTGATTCTAAACTCCGCGGCTGGTCGAAGTCGCGGCGCACACCTGGTGCCGCCCATTCACCTGGCGATTCTATACCGGGAACAAATCCTGCCCGATCTGGTGGACTTCTTCACCGCAACCGGAGAATCCGAGCTAGCGACCGCGCAGGTCTTCGTTACCGGCCCGAGCAAGACCGCTGATATCGAAGGCGTGCTGGTGACTGGAGTGCACGGCCCTAGAGCGGTCCACATCCTGGTGGTCGACAACTAGCCAAGGCGCTGTTCGAAGGCGGTGATGGCATCCTCTCTGCTCAGTAGGTAGCCGAGTTCGTCGAGCCCTTCGAGCAGGCAGTGGCGGGCGAAGGCGTCGATTGCGAAGCTCAGCTTGCTTCCGTCAGGCATGTGGACGCATGAGCCCAGCAGATCTACTTCGAGCTCGCCCCAGGCTGAATCGAGGAGGACGCGCATCGCATGGGCTGGCAGCTCAATTGGTAGGAGGCCGTTCTTCACCGCATTGTTGCGAAAAATGTCCGCTATGGAGGAGCTGATAATGACGCGGAAGCCCAGGTCATGAAGAGCCCAGGGGGCGTGCTCACGCGAGGAGCCGCAGCCAAAGTTGTCACCAGCAACGAGGATCTTGCAGTCCTGTGCGCGTGGATCGTTCAGGCTACAGGTCGGATTCGGTTGACCATCGGGGCCATAGCGCCAATCAGCAAAGGCGTGCATACCAAGACCTGAGCGACTTGTCGTGGTCAAGAAGCGCGCGGGGATGATCTGGTCCGTGTCGATGTTGGTTGCCGGCAGGACCAGAATGGGTGAGCGGACCGTGACGAGAGCTTCGCTCATCGACTCATCTCCTCGCGGAGAAGCTCGCGCGGATCACGAATCTCTCCGCAGATGGCAGCGCTGGCGGTGGTCAGTGGGCTGGCCAGATAGGTGCGTGAGCCCTTGCCCTGGCGTCCGATAAAATTGCGATTACTAGTACTCATGACGTACTGGCCAGGTTCCGCCCGGTCACCGTTCATGGCGATACACATGGAACATCCGGGTTCGCGCCATTCAGCACCAGCGGCTAGGAAGACCTTGTCCAAGCCCTCCGATTCCGCCTGCCGCTTCACGCTCTCCGAACCGGGAACAATCAAAGTGCGGACGCGAGAAGAGATCTGTCGGCCCTGCATGATGGAAGCGGCTTCCCGCAGGTCTTCGATCCGTGAATTGGTGCAGCTGCCGATAAAGGCCAGGTCGATTGGCTTACCAAGGATCTGATCGTCCGCGCGGAGATTCATGTACTCGAGAGCCTTCGCAGCGCTCTCGTCTTCAGGTTGTGGAATACGTTCATCGATTGGGATGACCATGCCCGGATTGGTTCCGTAGGTCACCATGGGGGCCAGGTTGTTCACATCCACATGCACTTCACGATCAAAGCTGGCGGCTGGGTCACTGTGCATCTTGGACCAGCCTTCAAGGGCAGCCTCCCAAGCCTTGCCCACGGGCGACTTTGGGCGGCCCTCCAGATAAGCGTAGGTTGTCGCGTCAGCTGCAATCATGCCGGCACGTGCACCGGCCTCGATGGCCATGTTGCAGACTGTCATTCTTCCAGCCATGGAAAGACTCGCCAGAGCCTCACCACGAAACTCGAGGACATGGCCGGTGCCACCGTCGACACCTATTCTGGCCAGAATCGCCAGGACCAGATCCTTCGCGCTGGTCCCGGGCCCGGGTCTGCCGCTGAGAGTCACAGCCATGGACCTGGGCTTGCGTTGCAAGAGCGCCTGACAGGCCAGCACATGGGAGATCTCCGTGCTGCCGATGCCGAAGGCAAGCGCTCCGAATGCCCCGTGGGTGCTGGTGTGACTATCGCCACAGACGATGGTCATGCCTGGTTGGGTGGCGCCCAGTTCCGGGCCAACCACATGCACGATGCCTCGATCCGGGCTGTCCAGGCCCAGGAGTTGAATCCCATGCTGCCGGCAATTTTCCTCCAGTGTCTTGAGCTGTTTGGCGGCACTGCCATCGATCTCCGCCCAGCCACCTCCGGGCAATTGCGCCAGGGTTGGCGTCGAGTGATCCATGGTTGCCAGGCAGCGCTCCGGATGGCGCAGACTGATCCCTCTACTCTCAAGCTCGGCAAAGGCCTGTGGCGAGGTCACTTCATGGATGAGATGTAGATCGACATACAGAATGGCCGGTTCTGCTGCGGTCTCCGGGCTGACGATGTGCTGCTCCCAAATCTTGTCGAGCAGTGTCTTTGCGGCAGCTGACATCAAGCATTGCCTCCGACTGCTGTAAGCCATCCCCGTCGGTCTTCCGTGCTGCCGTCAAAGAGCCCAAAGAAGGCGTCTTGGATGGTCTTGGTGAGTGGGCCACGCTTTCCAGATCCGACGGGATCGCGATCCACGGTACGCACCGGAGTGATCTCGGCGGCAGTGCCGGTAAAGAAGATCTCTTCTGAGTTGTGCAGCATCGTGCGCGGGATGCTGGTCTCGACTACTTCGTGGCCCATGTCTCTGGCAAGTTGAATCACGCTGTCTCGAGTGATGCCCGCGAGAATCGAGTCGCTCAATTGCGGCGTGTAGAGCTTGCCCTCGCGGACCAAGAAGATGTTCTCCCCAGAGCCTTCGCCGACGCTGCCATCCTGCAGCAGACCGATCCCTTCGGTGTAGCCATTGCGCACGGCCTCCATGTGGATGAGTTGGCTGGACAGATAGTTGCCGCCAGCTTTTGCGGCAGCAGGAATCGTATTTGGCGCCACCCGTTGCCAGGAAGACACACAGACATCGACACCCTTCTCCCTGGACTCAGCTCCGAGATAGAGGCCCATGGCGATTGCCGCAACCATGAGCTCGGCCGGGCGATCGCCGGGATCCACACCCAGGCTGCCATAGCCATGGAATGCGAGGGGGCGTAGATAACCAGACTCGAGTTCGTTGGCGCGAATCACTTGCAGGCAAACCTCTCGCAGTTGCGCCAATTCGATGTTGAGGGGCATGCGATAGAATCCGGCCGACTCATAGAAGCGCTTCAAATGACAGTCTAGGCGGAAAATGCATGGGCCCTTCTCAGTGGCGTAGAAGCGCATCCCCTCGAAAATCGAGGAGCCATAGTGAAGTGCATGGGTAAGCACGTGCACTGTGGCGGCGTGCCAGTCCTTCAGCTCGCCGTTGTGCCAGATGTACTTGGATTCTTGGATTGCCACTCTGCTTCTCCTCGACCTGCGGATGACTTGGATTCGATTTGGTTGACGACGTCTATGAAGGCGTGCGCGCTGGCTTCGATGATGTCCGTGCTCAGGCCGCGGCCACGCAGGACGCTGCCCTGATACTCGCAGTGCACGGTGGCCTGGCCCTGGGCGTCCTCGCCGGTAGTAAGGCTGCGGACGCCATAGTCCGCCAAGCTCGCCGTTGAGCTGCCATCGTCCAGGCCTGCGGCCCGCAAGATGGCTTTGAAGGTCGCGTCAACGGGGCCGTCGCCGACTGCCGCCTCTTGCTTTGTGCTGCCGTCCGTGTGTTGCAGGCGGACGCTGACTGTTGGCATGCTTTCCGTGCCGCTGCTGCATTGCATGGTCGCCAGGCTCCACGGGCCACGCTGCACGTGCGTCAGGTCGAGGAGGAGAGCTTCAAGGTCTGCATCCAGAATCTGTGGCTTCTTGTCGGCCAGATTCTTGAAGTTCACGAACAACTGGGCGGCATCCTCCTCATTGATGTCGAAGCCAAGTTCATTGACGCGTTTCATAAGCGCATGGCGGCCGCTGTGCTTGCCTAGCACCAGTTGTTCGCCTGTGAAGCCAACGTCCTCGGCACGCATGATCTCGTAGGTTTCGCGGTGCTGCATGACGCCATGCTGATGAATTCCAGCTTCATGGGCAAATGCGTTGGCGCCGACGATTGCCTTGTTCGGTTGTACCTGCACACCGGTGATTGAAGTGAGTAGTCGGCTCGTTGCGCAGAGTTTGGTGCTGTCGATGCTCGTGATCACGCCGTAGATCTGCGGCCGTGTTCTGACCGCCATTGCGATTTCCTCGAGGGAACAATTACCGGCGCGCTCGCCAATCCCATTGATCGTGCATTCCACCTGGCGCGCACCGGCGCTGACCGCCGCCAGACTGTTTGCAACCGCCATTCCCAGGTCATCGTGACAATGAACGCTGATGATCGCTTGCTCAATGTTGCGCACCCTTGCACGGACTTGGTTGATGAGTTCAGCAAACTCCTCAGGAACCGCGTAGCCGACCGTGTCTGGAATGTTGACCGTGCTTGCACCAGCTTCGATGGCTGCTTCGATCACTTCAGAGAGAAACTCGGGTTCGGTTCTGGCTGCGTCCTCCGCGGAGAACTCGACATCAGGGCAGAGCTTACGGGCGAAGGCGACCGACTCGGCCGTGCGGCGCAGGATCTCACCCTTTGCCATCTTCAGTTTGTATTCCCGATGAATGGCGCTAGTTGCCAGGAAGACGTGGATACGCGGCTTCTCCGCGGCGGAGAGTGCCTCCCAGGATCGCTCGATGTCCGGCTCATGGCAGCGAGCCAGAGCGGCGATACTGGTACTGCGAATCTGCGCAGAGATCTCGCGCACCGATTCGAAGTCTCCAGGTGAAGCGGCTGGAAATCCTGCCTCGATGACATCGACTCCCAGTCTTGCGATCGCCTCGGCAAGACGAAGCTTTTCCTGGCTGTCCATCTTGAAGCCGGGGGCCTGTTCGCCGTCCCGCAGGGTCGTGTCGAAGATAATCAAACGATCCTTTGAAGATCGGTTGCTGTCGTTGGCTTGTTTGGATTGCTCCATCATGTCTCTTTCGTGGGGCAACGAAAAAAGGCCTGCACCCCCTCAGGTGACAGGCCCTTCCGTTACGGCTGGTGTCCGTCACCCGCTGGGCCTGTCGGTCTCGATGGCCCTAAGCACCACGAGCCCGAGGCCCATGCCAATAAGAAGGCGAGCACGCTCTGACAATCGTGTCCGGGGCAGGCTCTCGTTCAGCTTGGTCATGGTTTCGGATGAGGAAGGTCGCAGGTTCTATCTCGATGCGGGCAAGCAACGCAAGCCCCGGCCCAGGATTTGCGGGTAACGAGAAAGCCCGATTCTTCAGGCCTCGTAGCTTGGTCGAGACCGGCCGATAGGCGCTAAACCCGGGTCTTGAGGCCTCTCAGAGTAGTTTGCTGAAAAAGCACTGGCTTTGACTCAGCAAGCACTTCGATATGATTCGCTGTCGATGAAGTCCAACTACAGGCGGTTCAAGCGGTCCGACAAGGGCTACTCCCGGGTGTTGAACAAGGCGGAGATCGATCGGGCGCTGACGGAGGAAGGATCCCAAGCGGTTGATCTCGGGCTCTTCGAGCGCGGTCGGCAGCAGAGTTCCGCTAGCGGGGGGGAGGTCTGGGATTCCAACCGCCTCAGCGCAGCCATGGACCCAAGGGGTGGCAATCGTCTGCGTGGACTCGAAGTCATCGAGCAGGCTGTCGAGGCGACGAAAATGGAGCCAGCGCGTCACAATAAACCAAATTGGTTCCTGCGCCTGCTGCGCCGTTTCCGCCGCTAGGCAGCTCCGCCTCGACTGCTCACACTCATCTCTTTGCATCCTCAGCCTCTTGGGGCGTCTTACGACGCGCTGACTTGATGGTGATCGCCGGTTGCAGGTTCTGTCTTTCTTTAGGGGCGGCTTGGATCGCGCGCACGACATCCATGCCCCTGATGACGCTGCCGAAGGCGGCGAAGCCCTGCCCGTCCGGATTTCGCGCACCGCCGAAGTCGAGAGATGGTTGCTTGCCAATGCAGATGAAAAAGTCCGATCTGGCAGAGTTCGGGCCTGAGCGCGCCATGGAGACGCTGCCGTCATGGTGTCGCAGGCCAGTCCGGGTTGTGCGTTCCAAGGTGATGGCTGGAAAGCCTTCCAGCCTTCGCCGCGGGTTGATTCCAGCCTGAACAACCTGAATGCGAACTTTCTTGTCCGGCTGATTATCGAGAGTCACGGCGCGGTGGAAGCGACCCTGATCGTAGAGGCCCTCGTCGACATAGAGCAGGAAGTTTGCGCTCGTGATGGGGGCTCGCTTTGGGTGGAGAACCATCTCTATCTCGCCAAGTTCTGTGTCCAGGACCACATGCACTCGATCAGGATCAAGCAATGGGTCGAAGTTGCTACAAGCACAGAGGAGGCAAGAGAGCAGGACGAAGTAGCGGAGTAGCATGGTCCCGATGATCGCCAGACGGAGCTCAGAGGGCACTGGCAAAAATGAGCTCTGAGCCGAGAATCCTCGCATGAGCGCAAAGATGACTGTGGCGATGGTCTCTCAGGTGTTCTTTGGCAAGGGCGTGGCGGAGCAGTTGGGAGCAGCTCTACGCGCCGCCAGGTCACAGGGTGCCGATCTGGTCCTTTTGCCGGAGCTCCCACTCAATGCCTGGTCACCGGCGAGCAAGCGCGTGCGTGCGGAAGACGCGGAGGGGACGGATGGCCCTCGCCAGCAGATCATGGCTGAACAGGCTCGCAAGGCCGGAGTCGCCCTCCTCGGCGGTGCCATCCTCAGGGATGAACAGAGCGGGGCCCGTTACAACACGGCTCTCCTCTACTCCGCACAGGGCGAGCTTCTGCATAGCTATCGCAAGGTCCACCTCCCGGAGGAGGAAGGCTTCTGGGAGAGCAGCCACTACGAGCCCGGGGAGCAAGCGGCCGAGCGTTTCGATGGGCTTGGCCTTCCCCTCGGCCTGCAAATCTGTTCGGACATCAATCGCCCGGCGGGATGCCAGATCTTGGGCGCATCTGGTGCCGCGCTCATTTTGGCACCAAGAGCAACCGAAGCCGCGACCTATGCACGTTGGCGGATCGTTCTTGCGAGCAATGCGATGACTAGTTGTGCCTATCTACTATCGGTGAACCGACCTTCGCCTGAACAAGGGGTGGCATTGGGAGGGCCAAGTGTCGCTATCGATCCCAAGGGTGAGTTTCTAGCCGAATCCGAGGACCCCATGGTCTGCGTCGAGATTCGGCAGGAAGAGGTCGCCATGGCCCGCGGCCGGTACCCCGGCTATCTAGCCGAGTATCCGCAGCTCTATGCTCAGGGCTGGGCTAACGCCCCAGGAAGAAACCTCCGCCAAGAGGGTCCTGCGGATCCACAAGGAACTCCTGAAGGCCAGTGACATAGGCCCGCCCCGCGACTCGCGGGACGATGCAATCGATTCCCCGTCGTTCCTCGCTCCTTGCGATTGCGACCTGAAAGCTCGTCCCGAGGATGCTCTCGATGACGATGCTTTTACCGAGGGCTAGCTCCTTTCTCCCATGGAGAATGGCCGCCCGGGCGCTTACTCCAGTGCCGGTGGGGGATCGATCGAGTTCGCCATCGGCAAAGATGCAGACCTGCCGGCTGTGAGCGTCCATAGCGGCGGGGCCAGTGAAGATCACTCCGTAGAGGTAACCCAGATCAGCCCCTGGAAAGGGATGCAGGATCTCGCCCTTCCCCTGAATGGCCCTCTTGATCGCCATTCCCTTGGCGATGATTTCAGCTGAATAAGCCGGCAGCAGTTGGAGACCGCATGCTGAGGCCGACACAAAAGCGTAGTAGGCGCCGCCGAAGGCCAGGTCGTACTGCAGGCGGCCAAGTCCTGGAATCTCGACGGCTTCTCCGCGGGCGAGGCAGAAGGACGGAACATTGTCGAACTCGACTCTCGCAACCTGGCCTGAGATCAGTTCGGCGCGAGCGCAGACACGACCGGCTGGAGTATCAATTCGGATGTTCTGCGGATCAACGTTCTCGAGGAGCCCACAATCCAAGCCCACCTTGACGAGGCCGATGATGCCGTGGCCACACATGGTGCTGAAGCCTTCGTTGTGCAAGAACAAAACTCCGATGTCGCCGTCGGAGGAGACTGCTTGAGTGAGGATACAGCCGTACATGTCAGCGTGGCCCCGAGGCTCCCACATGAGAATGCGTCTGAGCTCATCCATGTGCTCGCGCAGGTAAGCGCGCTTTGCCAGCATGTCATCGCCAGGTATTTCACCCAAGTCACTGGTGATCACGCGCAAAGGCTCACCGGCAGTATGGGCATCAATGCAACGAAAACGCCGCCAGTCCGGGGGAACTCGCCAATCGCTCTGCTTCATGCTGCTACTTTCTATGCGTACTGCGCATAGTTCGCGCTAGTTTGATGAGCATGAAGCTCCTCCTCGTCAATCACAAGGAGGTGCGGGAACTCCTCGGAATGGAGGCCTGCATCGAAGTTGTCGAGTCGGCATTGCGAGTGCTGGCTGAAGGCAGGGGGGATCAGCCCCTGCGTACTGCCATGCGCCTCTCGAGCGGCAAGGGCATGTTCGGTCTAATGCCCGCCTACCTTGGCGACATCGACATGCATGCAGTGAAGGCGGTCAGCGTCTTTCCCGGCAACCACGGCACGGCCTACGATGCCCACCAAGGTGTAGTCGTTCTCTATGAAGGCGAGCACGGTTGTCCGATCGCGGTCATGGACGGCAGTGAAATCACCGCCATCCGCACTGCTGCCGCTTCTGCCTTGGCCACCAGGCTGCTGGCGCGGGAGGATGCCAGGACTCTGGCCCTGATTGGCTCCGGTATTCAGGCTAGAACCCATTTGGAGGCGATTTGTTGCGTGCGTGAAATTGAATCGGTTCGGGTTTGGAGCAAGACGGCGGAACGTGCCCAGGCCTTCGTTGATCAGGCGCGAGATGATTCGGAGCTTGAGTTCAAGGTCTGCGATGACGCTGCGGAGGCCTTGCATAGAGCGGATATCATCTGCACAACCACTTCTGCCAAAGAAGCAATCATCAGAGGAGAGTGGCTGTTCCCGGGCACTCACGTCAATGCAGTGGGTGCCTGCGTTCCCCATGCGCGGGAGTTCGATTCTGCCGCTCTCGCTCGTAGCCTGCTCTTCACGGATCGCCGTGAGTCCCTGCATAATGAAGCCGGCGACTTTCTGCTTGCTAAGCAGGAAGGGGCGATCGGCGAGGATCATCTGCAGGGCGAGATCGGAGATTTACTACTCGGGAGAGTCGAGGGGAGGAAAGACGAGGCGGACATCACCTTCTTCAAGTCTCTGGGGATCGGTGTCGAAGATCTCGCTGCTGCCAGATACATCAATGACCAAGCCCGGCTGCAGGGTATCGGCTCCCTTTTGGATTTCAGCGAGGCTCCCGATGGAAATGATTGAGTCCATATCGATCGACGAGATTCGTGCCGCCCAGGAGCGAATTGCCGGACTGGCCATTCGCAGTCCACTCATTCGACTCAATCACGATGCTGGGTCGGCGGAGATCTACCTCAAGCTCGAGAACCTTCAGCCCATCGGCTCCTTCAAACTCCGCGGCGCAGGCAACGCCATGGGGATGGCGAGCGCATCGGATCTCGCCGACGGCGTCTATACTGCGAGCGCAGGCAACATGGCCCAGGGAGTCGCCTGGGTAGCGAAGGAGCTCGGTTTGGCATGTAGCGTGGTGGTTCCCGATCATGCGCCAGCAAACAAACTGGCGGCCATTGAGCGCCTCGGCGGGAGAAGCATCAAAGTACCCTGGGACGAGTGGTGGAAGGTAATCGAGGAACACCGTTATGCGGGGCTCGATGGCTACTTCATCCACCCGGTCTGCAACCGGGCGGTGGTTGCAGGCAACGGCACCATAGGGCTCGAGATTCTCGAGGACTTGCCCGATGTGGATGCGATTATCGCGCCCTACGGCGGCGGCGGCCTCAGTTCGGGAATCGCTTCGGCCATGGCGGCACTCAAGCCCGAAGTCAAGGTGCACGCAGCGGAACTCGAGCTTGCGGCTCCACTCCGAGCATCACTGGCAGCTGGTGAACCAATTGAGGTGCCCTTCGAAAGGAGCTTCATCGATGGGATCAGCGCCAAGGCCGTGCTCAGGGAGATCTGGCCCCTGGTGCATCGGCTGATTGCGAGTTCGATCGTGGTGAGCGTCGAGCAGATTTGCGCTGCCATCCGCATGTTGGCTGAACGCAATCGCGTAATCGCCGAGGGAGCCGGCGCGGCCTCCGTCGCCGCGGCCCTCACCGGTGCCGCTGAGGGCGGGAAGATCGTTTGCATTGTTTCAGGCGGAAACCTGGATCTGGAAAAGCTGCAGATCATTCTGGGGGGTGGCATTCCCACCTGACGCTAGGTAAGGGAGTCCAGTCCATACATGCCCTCTTCCTCAGCGCCCATCGGGATAGCTGGCGCCCTCCTGCTGTTGCTCTTCACCTATGTGGGGCGTGAGGTCTGGCTGCAGTCGGGGGACACACTATGGGACTTTCGCAGCTACTACACTGCAGCCGAGGCGCATCGACAGGCTGCGGACCCCTATGACCTGAATGTGCTGAGCGAGATTGCCGGGGATGCGATCGTGTATCCCTACACCTATCCACCAGCGACGCTCTTTGCCTTCCGCCCCTTCCTTTGGCTCGACTACGAGACAGCGAGTCTGGTCTTTCTGGCTCTAAAGGTCCTGGCCTATGGCGCCCTGTTGCTGCTCTGGGGGCGAGTCTTGCCCTGGCCAGGCGCTGGCCTCGCCCTGCTGGTCATGATTCCCCTCGCCTTTGCCGGCGCGGCCCAAGTGGATCTGCGCTCGGGCAATCTGGCTGTCTTCGAGCAACTCTTGATCTGGTTGGGCCTGACCAACTTCATGCGCGGCAAGGCGCTCAGCTTCGTGCTCTACATTCTTCTGGCCGCGAGCTTCAAACTTCTGCCGCTTGCCCTGCTGCTGCTTGTGTTCTGCAAGGATGGATCCGGGCGGCCACGCGGACTTGACTTGGCAGCCGGGGCCATGCTGCTTGCCATAGCTCTGCACTATGTACTCTCTGCAGGTCTCATGGATTCATACATGGACTCCATGGGGATTCGTGATGAACGCGGCTCCATCAATCCATGTTCCTTTGCATTCTGGGGTAGTCTTCTGCACTTTTTTGCGGGCCCTGAGTTAGCTGCTCCGGAATCTTGGCTCCGCTGGTTGCTCTACCTTTTGGGTGCCTGCCTGGTCTTCTTGACCGGCGCCAGGCGTGTATGGATCAAGTTGCCCAAAGATCGGTTAGCGGCGATTCTCACGGCCTCTCTGACCTACGCCCTGATCTTGCCGCGCTTCAAGGACTACTCCTATCTCCTGCTTATCCCCGCAGCCATCGCGGCTTGTCTCAGCCAACGGGGTACCTGGCGCATCCTGCCCCTTTGCCTCTTGTTCTGCCTGCCAACTCATGACCTGACCTGGATCAGCTCCGAAGGTCTACGTGGCTTCGTCAGCTATTATCCTCTCTACTGTGTCGGCGCAGTATGGCTTTACTTCATGACCGTATTTGCCAGCCCATCAGACCATGCAAATCAAAATCGCTTGTCTCCCAGGTGACGGGATTGGTCCCGAAGTTATCGCCGTGGCTGTCGCCGCGCTGCAGCGCGTCGCTGACCTGTATGGGCACGAGTTAGTGGTCGAGGAGGCATTGATCGGCGCGGCCGCCCTGGATGCTGGGGCCGAGCCTCTGCCGCAGACAACTCTCGACCTCTGCGCAGCCTCTGATGCGATTCTCCTGGGTGCTATCGGTGACCCGCGATACTCAGGGGCAGAGGGAAAACCACGACCCGAGAGCGGTCTTCTGGGGATCCGCAAGCACTTTGGTCTGTTCGCGAACCTACGCCCCATCGTGCCAGCTCAGGCGGTGCTCGATCTGTCACCGATCAAGCCGGAGTACCTCGCCGGCGTCGACATCCTTTTTGTACGCGAGTTGACCGGGGGGATCTATTTCGGCGCCAAGGAGAGGGAGGTCGACCGAGCCAGCGATCTATGCGAATACAGCGCAGCAGAGATTCAGCGAGTGCTGCGAGTTGCGGCTGACTTGGCCCGTAAACGGCGGGGGAAGATCACCTCGATCGACAAGGCCAATGTTATGGCCACCTCTGGCTTGTGGCGCGAGGTCTGCAGCCGTCTCTTGGCAGAGGAGTATCATGATCTCGAGGTCGAGCACCTGCTGGTTGATGCGGCTGCCATGCACCTTCTGCAGCGACCCAGGGATTTTGATGTGATCGTGACGGAAAACCTCTTCGGAGACGTCCTCACCGATGAGGCTTCCGTCCTCACCGGCTCTCTAGGCATGCTGCCCTCCGCCTCCTTGGGAGCCGCCAAACCCGGGCTTTTTGAACCAGTGCATGGTTCCGCACCTGATCTTGCAGGCAAGGGTGTCTGCAATCCCATGGGCGCAGTGCTGACCGCGGCCATGCTCCTGAGGCATGCTTTGGGGCTCGAGACCGAGGCTGTTGCGGTGGAGAAGGCGGTGGATTCGACACTTTCCAAGCGCATCCTGACCGGGGACCTCTGCGGGCCTGCAGATGCCCTGGGAACGGCACAGGTTGGTGAGGCAATCTGCTCCGCAATCGCCTAGGGAGCCACCTTTTTTGCATCGGCCGCGACGATAGACTCTGGCCTTGCGTCTACCCCCCGAGGCCGGCCATTTGGGAATGATTCCCTGTGGGTGGCGATACTGCCAGCATGTCCACCTGCATCAATTGCGGACACCAACCTGATGACGATGTGAAGTTCTGCCCGAGCTGCGGAACTCAGATGGGTCCACAGGCGGAGCAGGGAGACACCCTGCTCGGGCAAACATTGAGTGGCAAGTACCGCATCATTTCAGAGTTGGGCTCGGGCAGCATGGGCACTGTGTACCTGGGGGAGCACCTGGGGCTCAAGAAGAAGGTGGCCCTGAAGATCCTGCATCCGGATCTGCACGTGAGCGATGAGTCCCTCAAGCGCTTCCAACGAGAAGGGATCGCGGCTGGCAGCTTCAACCATCCCAACGCGATTCAGATTTTTGACTTCGATCGGGCGGAGGGGAAGCACATCTACCTTGCCCTCGAGTTCTGTGAAGGGCAGAACCTGAAGGTCTATCTCGGCGAGTCTGGACCGCTCAGCCCTTTGGTGGCGGTTCGCCTGATTCGGCAGGTCCTGAGCACCCTGGCCGAAGCCCATGCCCAGGGCATCGTGCACCGCGATCTCAAGCCGGACAACATCATGATCGTGGAGAATGCCGCCGGCGAGCTGACCGTAAAGGTGCTGGACTTTGGGCTCTCCAAGCTGGTCGACCGTCCACTCGAAGCGAGTCTACAGACACAGACTGGCCGGATCATGGGGACACCACTGTACATGTCTCCCGAACAATGGGCCGGCGGCGATGTGGATGGGCGCAGTGACCTGTATTCGGCCGGGCTGATCCTCTACGAGATGCTGTCCTGCCATCACCCCTTCCGCGGCAGCACGATCACCGAAACCATGGTGAAGAGCACTTCGCAAGAAGCGCCTTCGCTTGCCGACGCCCGACCGGAACTCAAGATCCCGGTAGGCCTGGTTCAGGTCTTGGATCGGGCGATGCAGAAGCGCAAGGCTGACCGTTATCAGTCGGCAACCCAGATGATCATCGATCTTGACGGGGTCGACTTCGGAAAGATCAGCAAGCAGAATCGCTCGACGAGCAGTCAATCAGCGATCAAGGTGAGCCGCTCGCCAAACTCATCGGCTGCGGAGGATGCGCCGAAACGCCGGGGCCTCTTGGTCGCCATCGCTGCCTTCGTTCTGCTGGGGGCCTTGATCTGGGCGGTCTTCCAGTTTGGTGGGTCGCTTGCAGGGAACCAATACCCGCGGGTCAGCATGAAGTCCGCGGAAGAGCGGACCGCGGAGGATACGAGGTATCTGAATCTTCTCGCCGAAGCACGCGCAGAGTTCGGCCAGCAGCGCTATGTAAACGCCCTGATGAAGATCTCGGCGGCGAAGGAATCGCCAGTGGCGGATTCGGAAGCCAACCTTCTCTCAGCTCGCATCAATTTGGGCAGAGAGGAGGACATCAGTCTCGCACGCAAGGACCTCGAAGAGGCCCTGGAGCTTGATCC
Organism: Planctomycetota bacterium; assembly: GCA_021776805.1. Taxonomy (GTDB): domain Bacteria; phylum Planctomycetota; class UBA1135; order UBA1135; family UBA2386; genus JAJFFD01. Next base: position 43,173 of record JAJFFD010000088.1, on the reverse strand, counting down.
TGACTACGCCGAAGCGCGACTCGAGCTTGGCTGGGTGGAATTTGCAGTTGGCGACATGGAGGCGGCCGAGCTGCAGTTCGAGGCAGTTTCCGCCCTGGCAAATGCTGCGGTCAGCGCTGAAGGTGGCTTGGGTGCAATCGCCTATGAGCGCCAGGACTATGACGGCGCTGAGCCCCTGCTATCAGCTGGCAGCCAGGCAGCGAATGCCGGTTCGCGCGAGTATCTATACCTGGGTAGGTGTCAGATCGCTCTCGGTAGCAAAGAGCCCGCCATCGAGTCGTTTATCGAGGCAAAGCGGAGAGATCCGAGTTCATGGGAAGCGGTTTCGGACCTTGGAGAGGCGTACCTCCGTGTTGGCGACATGGGCAAGGCCGAGACCCAGCTCAAGCAAGCCATCGATCTCGACGCGGTGCGCGCCATTGTCGCCCAGGGTGCCTTGGCTTCCATGTTGATCAGCCAGGGTCGCCATGAAGACGCAATGCTCATTCTCGATCCTGCTATCCAGCTCCATCCCAATGCTGGCCCGCTGCACATCCTCCGAGGTGCTGCCCTCCAGGGCACCGGCAACCGGGGCGAGGCGATCCGCTCCCTGGAAAAGGGACTGGCCAATACACAGGATGCCCAGGCGTGGATTCTCCTCGGCTTGTTGCATCAGGATGCCGGCAACCTGGATGAGGCGACACAGGCATACAACTCCGCCTTGAGCGTCGATGGGGCCAATGCCAAGGCGCTCCTACAGCTCGGCCTGGTCTTGTTTTCCCAGGGCAAGTACGAGCGGGCAGGCACGCGCTTCCAGTCTGCTGTCGATCGCGATCCTGGCGATGCCTATGCCAGGCTATGCCTGGCAATCTACCTGATGGACTTCAGTGAGGATCCTGCCTTGGCGCGCCCTCACTTCGAGGCCTATCAAGCTCTCGGTGGCAATGACTCGCGGGTTGTCGGCTGGTTGAACAACCTCAGAGACTGAGCTGCGGCTGTCTCCGAATCAGCTGTTTCCTGACTAGTTGCCTTCGAAATCGAAGGCGCGAAACTCTGCTTCGAGAGTTGCGAGATCCCTGCTCAGGAGTTGAGCGGTAAGTTCGTCGCCTTCACCTTCACCGCTCAAACGCTGACGTAAGAACTTGGCGAACCCACCTGGCGCCCATTCCTCGTCGACCCATTCCGATCGCGTATCCTCGCAGTGGTGGAGCAGGTAGGTGAAGAGCATTCCCAACTCGATGAACCTCTGGTGGGTATCAGCCGGCGTGTAACTGGTAATGGGATCGCTCAGCAGTTGTTGCAGCGGGATGTACTGACCCTCGGCAATGATCCGCTTCAGCTCGGCAGGTCCCCAGGTCTTTGACCACCAGAGCGAAAAGTAACTGCCCAGGCCTTCGTCGATCCAAGCTGGGATATTCTGATTGTTGAATGCGCGCCGGACAAAGGCGTTGCTCAGACCGTGCGTGATGTACATTTGCAGCAGGGTTGGATTCTGCTGCTGGTAGGTGACCACGGGGAGTTCCGCAATTCCCGCGTTGTAGTAGCTGCCGTAGATGGATGATCTGCCATCGGCGTTGCCATTGAGACTGTTGTACATACCCAGGTCAGGAGCAATCATGACCACGAAGGGTTGGCTTGCCTCAAAGTCCGGGCTGAGTAGATCCGTCATGGCTTGCAGCATGGCTTCCTGACCCTTGGCGGTGGCCAGGCCGATGCCATAACTCTGTGTGGTTACGACTTCGATCTGATCCCGCTTGATGCGCCAGGGATCGGCCCAGTTTGAGTGATCGATTCTCAAACTCTGCTTGGCTTCGACCGACTCACGGGCACGCGCAACTGCATCCGCGAGCGCCTGGCGGTAGAGCTTGATGGCTGGAGGCACATCGTCGTCAGCTCCAGTGCTGGTTGCCTGCGCGAGCAGGTCCGGAGACAGGGCTGCGGCGAAGGACAGGGCGATTGCTAGGTGGTATCGGATCATGACCAGATGCGGAGAGTAGTCTGCAAGTGGCCTTCGCAATAGGGCCTGAGTATTCCTCTCGGCATTTCTTCCAGAGCAATTCTGTCGCTTGCATGCCTGCGGGCCTTCAGAGGGCTAGACTCGGGGAGCAGACGCCTTGCCGCGCAACGACGCTCTCTAGGAGGAATACGATGCGATCCCCATACCTAGCTCTCTGCACGAGCCTCCTGCTTGCGTCCGCCTGCGCCCATCCGCGCCCGGAGGAGCCGGCCTCGAATGCGAGCGGATCCTTCCCTCGATCAGTGGATGGCCATGTTCTCGACGGCCAGGAGAAGTCGCTTGTGGTCGTTGGCTATTCCACTTCCTATGCCTGGCCTGAGATTCTCCAGGAGATGTTGGACTTGCACGTGGGCGGTGAGCGCCGCTATCACATCCTCAATGCGGTTCAAGGCGGAGCACCGGTGCAGATGTGGATCGAAGCCCCGGGACAGCGCGAATACGAGCGCACGATTGGGGCCATGCTGCGTGATTTTTGGGGAGAAGACGCAAAGCTTCGATCTGCTGCGCCAGAGCCGACCATCGCCATCTGCCAGCAATCGCTCCAATACACGCACGGCTTTCCCAGAGGACCGGTCAGTACCGAGTACGACATGGTGGGAGCGGAGCGCGGCGCGGATGACATGGAATTCATGGCGGCGAGGCTCAGGAGCTTCGGCTTGGAGCAAGTCCACATCGCCATGCACATCTACAAGAAACCCGTGGAGCCGGAAGTTGGAAACGAACGCATTGCTCTCCGCAGACTCATCGAGCGGGGGCATGGATACATCTACGCGGGACCGGATCTTTGGCAGATCAGCTATGAGACCTTCCCCGAGTCCTTTGCTGAAGACGGGCTGCACCCAAATGAGTTAGGCAACAAGCTCATGGCTATCGCTTGGTATGAGGCGCTGGCCGGAAATGAGGCCAAGGCGGAAATCATCGCTCGTGTACGGGCCACGAAGTACGACATCCCGGCCATGATGCAGACTTACCTCGCTTGGCGAAGGGGCACGGCCAAGAGCAATTAGGCGCTAATCAGGCCTGCTTGTGCACGGCCAGCAATTGCTTGCGGGTCTCTGGATCCAGTCGCTTGGCGCCTTCTCGCAGAGTCAATCCAGACACCGCGGCGATGTGCCGGCGGAGGAAGTCCTCGCTGAGTTCTGGCCGCTTTTCGCTGCTCGCCCGTAGCACCCAGCCAATGGCCTTGCGAATGAAGAACTCGCGTTCCGCGAGCATGGTTTCGGCCATTTCTTCGAAGAGAGCGAAGTCGCCGTCTCCTGCCCGCAGGCTGTCATGCAAGCTGAGCAAGGCTGACCTACGGATCCAAAAATCTTCGTCTCGAGCCCATCGCCTGATGACTCTAGTCATGCCCTTGAAGCGCTCGTAGAGGGCGCCAGCAATTCGCGTGGCAAGGAAGTCCACATGAGCCCAGGTGCCAGCCTGCCGGAGCATCTCTTCTAGAGGCTTGTGGTCCGCAAAGCGCAGCAGCGCCTTGTACTGCTCCAGGAGGGCGATGGCGAGGGTGCGAAGGTCGTGGTAGCCAGCGGCCCAGAGCTGGTGACATAGGTCGAAAAGCTCATCGTGAGTCAGCTCGGGATGCTCACGATAGAAGCCGCGAGCGGCCTTACGAATAAAGGGCACGCTCACCCCATGGAATGCCAGCTGGCTCTTGAGATAGCGCTTCTCGCCTTCCGCCCGGGCAGCCGAGCCGGCTTGTGCGAATTCCCTGCGGAAGTCTCGGACGAGATGTCTGGAGTTCATGGGATTCGATAGATGAAGAGGCGCTGACCTGCCGACGCTGCTGGCTATGATGCTTGCCCTGTAAGAAGAAACCAAGGAGTCCTCATGCGGATCGCCCCCCTCACTCACGCCCTCTGTGCCCTCAGCCTCTCCCTCGCTCCTGGGTTGGCCCAGGATACAAGGTCCGCCGACCTCATTCTTCACAACGGTTCCCTGTGGACTGGCAACCCTGCACAGGCAGCTGCGCAGGCTCTCGCGGTCAGCGATGGACGACTCATCGCCGTAGGGGCCAACCCGGAGGTGCTCCGCCTGCGCACAGCAGAGACCAGAGTCATCGATCTCGGCGGGAGCTTCGTCGTGCCGGGCTTCAATGACACTCACGTTCATGTGCAATCCGCTGCGCAGTTCCTCGAGTTCAATATCATGCAAGCGGGGAATCAGGAGCAATTTGTCGAGCGGGTCAAGGACGTAGTCAGCAGGCTGGAGCCGGGGGATTGGATACTCGGCGGACTTTGGGGCGCCTATGATGAGTGGTCCGTTGGCAGTGCTGGGAACGAAAAGCGGCAGCCCTTCCGACCGGATATGCGGCTAGTGGAGGAGATGACCAAGGAGAACCCGGTCTTCATCCAGAAGTTCGACAACAGTGAATTCGCCGCCAACCAGGCTGCGCTAAGACGATTGAACATCGATCCAGAGAATCTGCCGAGCCTGCGCGGAGTTGAGTTCATCCGCGATGCCGATGGATTCACCGGCGTCTTCAAGGGCCCAGGAGCTCGCGCTCTCTTTCAGGCGAAGGTACCACGGCGATTCTCCATGAGTCGACGAATGGGCCAGACGCAGCATGCGCTCGAGATCGCGGCTCGTAGTGGCGTGACCAGTCTGAGCGACATGTCCGATGAGGAGCAGTTGCAGATTTACAGGGACTTGCAGGCCGAGGGAAAGCTCAGTCTGCGCGTGGACTACCGCTATCCGCTGGACAGCTGGCCTGAGCTCAAGGAGCGTGGGATCAAGGCCGGATCTGGTGATGACTGGATTCGCTTGGGGGGCCTCAAGGGGCACATCGACGGCATCATGGGGACAAGTACGGCTCGTTTCTACGAGCCCTACAGCAATGACCCGATGAACTACGGTCGCTGGCGGCGATTGATGGTCGATGAGCAGGGCGAATTCGTCGAAGGCCAATTCTTGGGGCACATGCTCGCCGCGGATGAAGCCGGTCTACAGATGTCCGTGCATGCCATCGGCGACGAAGCCAACGGCCTGTTGCTGGATTATCTAGAAGAGCTGAATCGCAAGAACGGCAAGAAGGATCGTCGATTCCGACTTGTGCACGCACAAGTCATCGCGAGTTCGGACTTTGCGCGTCTCGGACCCCTTGGGATCCTCGCAGAGGTTCAGCCTTACCACTTGAGCGACGACATGCGATGGATGGAGGAGAGGATTGGTCATGAGCGTTGTAAGACAGCCTACGCTTTCGAGAGCATTGCCGAAGCCGGTGCGGTGCTCTGCTTTGGTAGTGATTGGCCAGGCACCTCGGCGGCCTCTTACCCAATCAATCCGATGCTGGGGATCTACGCTGCGGTCAGTCGGCAGACGATTCGCGGCGAGCCTGCCGAGGGTTGGTTTCCTGAGCAGAGGATCAGTGTTGAGCGAGCCCTTCGCGCCTACACCTATGGCGGGGCCTATTCGACCTTCGAGGAGGACGTCAAGGGGACTCTGGAGGTTGGTAAGCTCGCCGACCTCGTGGTCCTCTCAAAGAACATCCTGACTTGCTCGTTGCCGGAGATTCTCGAGGCGCAGGTCGAATACACCATCGTCGGTGGGCGCATCGTTTTTCAAAACGACTAGGACCGGCCCCGGGCGCCTGAACTAACCCGAATATTGCGAGTCCTGACTGAAGCGCGAGTCGTGCAATCGCAGCATGACTTCGCGCAGGTAGCTTGCGTGGTCGGCGCAGCGTGCCTGGCGAGGGCTGATGGAGAACTCTCGCTTAAATGCGGAGGAGAAGTGACTGTGGCTGCAGAAGCCGCTTTCACCGGCCAACTGTGCCAGGTCCTCTTCGCCATCGCAGAGTCTTTCCAGGGCGTTCCGCAGTCGTAGTCGGTTCAAGAAGCGATGCAGGGGAATGCCCACCTGTTCCGCAAACTGTCTGGCCAGATGCCAAGGAGAGCAACCAACCGCGGCGGCCACATCCTTCATGGAGAGCCCTTCGCCAAAGCGGTCGGCCATGACCTCCTGTGCTGCGGCCACCCGTGCCTGATTGATCGAGCTGGAGACTCCGCCATCGACAGTACTGAGGTCCCTGCCGCAGCCCTGGTCCACAATTGAATCGAGTAAGGAGAGGATAATCTCCTCGACCATGAGCGTGTCGCAGTGGCCGTTCGAGACTTCCACGGATGACAGGTAAGTCAGGAGCTGCCTATGAAGGCGATACCAACCGGGCGGGCACAGGACGTGCGTCAGGTGCTCCGGGAATCGGTTCCTTCTGGCCGCCTGTGGATCACGTGCAGAAAGCAGGGTCTCCAGGAGATCGAAGGAGATCTTGATGGCTGTGACCTTGGTTTGCTGACCGCGCAGATGGTCGACTTGATAAGGTTCGCCCGGGTTGTAGAAGGTGACGTGGTTTGGCGTGCCGATCACCTGCTGCTGCCGAAATCGTCTGCGATAGCTTCCGCGGCGGACAATGACGACGGTGGGCTGTTGCTGTTGGTCCTCCCGATTGGCTGGGTGGTGCCGACGCTGCCAGCAGTCGTCTGCGATGGAAAGGCTTGCGCCCTTCCAAACATCACGGATCTCGAGGAGCTTGCTCATTCCGTCTATGAATCCCGATCGAATTCTCCCAGACGCCGCGAGGCCTGTAAAGCGCGCCGGGGCAGTTGCGGGCTCTACTTGCTATTCAATGCCCAATCATATGGCAGCCATTCGATCGTCAAGGAGTGGTCCTTAGCCAAGATACGGTCAAGCTCCGGGGAGAATCGAGCGGCGAACTGCAGGCTGTCCCCAGACAGCTGGGCGAAATCTCCCTCATACCAGAGGTAGATTCTGGACAGATAGACCTGGCCGGCTTCCCTCTCGAGCTCGAACCATCTCGGGTCGCCATGCATAACCATGGCCTGCTCCTGCAATTGGCTCTCGATCGTAGCGCCCCGATATGCTTCTCCGCGAAGGGGCGGGCAACCAATGCTCGCACAGTTGATGGCGAAGTGTATTCGCGGTTCACGGAAGCGTGCGCGTAGGAAGTCGTTCTCGAGGGCATGCAGACTCAATTCCACGCCACCGATCATCCAGCGTTCATCCTCCCATCGCTCCGCGGAAGGGATGTCGCGTATGGACTGGAGAGGCCAATGATCCAGAATCAGGCGAAGGGTGCAGGCGTTATAGGCGTTGATTAGCAAGGCCAGCTTCTCATCTCGCGACAATGCCTCGAAATCTGCGGCTGCCAGACTCTGGATGTAGCCATCGAGATCGCTGGGATCGGTTCGCAGACTCTCGTAGTCCACTGTCCCCAGTTCCTTGACGCTAGCGCGGAGCACCCGATCCAAGCGGCTGTGGTCGAAGCTCTCGCCAGCTGCTTGTTTGGCGTAGAATTCGTTTAGCTCCATCGCATCGGGTCCGAAGGCCCGCTCGAGAAGTAGACAACCTTGGGGGAGCAGCAGGTAGGCAATCAAAGCAAGAGGGAAGATGAGGATGGCGCGCTTCATTGGCTCAACAGATCCTGTGGCTTCGCTGCGGCAGATCCGGCGTCGAGTTTCTGTCCCAGTCTCGAGTCGTAGAAAGTCCTGATTCGCTTCGGACTAATCCCGCAGCGGTACATGAGTCTGGCCAGGCTGTTGACGATGGTTGTCCGCAGAACGCCATTACGGCGCCAGCGGCGATCTGAGGTCATGGCCTGATCCTTGATGATATGCAGAGGGCCACGTCGACGGAGGCGTCGAATGAAGTCCAAGTCCTCCATGATGGGCAGGTCTCGGTAGCCGCCCATGGCAAGGAAGTGGCTCTTCTTGACGAAGATGCCCTGGTCTCCAAATGGCAAACCCAGTGTTTCGCTGCGAAGATTCACCAGAGAAGCGATGCCTCGCAGGCTTGCCTTGCTGGAGTCTATGGCGATTCTAAAGGCTCCGCCGACGACTGCCGGCGATGCGAGGGCTTCCCGGATCGCCGACATGGCATTTGGGGGTAGTCGCGTATCGGCATGGAGGAACACTAGGAGTTCTCCACTGGCGGCTTCAGCAGCGGCATTCATCTGGATGGCTCTGCCTCGCTTGGCCACGAGGCTCCGGTCCGCCAGGCGTTCTGCCATCTCTCGGGTGCCATCGTCGCTACCGCCATCGACAACCAGGATCTCTACATCTCTCTCCACGCCTATGCTGGCGATGGCTGCTGGCAGGAGATTGCGTTCGTTCCAGGTAGGGATGATGACTGAAATGCTTCTAGCCGATGCTTCTCTCATCAGCTGGGATTGCTCGCCGGCTTAGCATCGGCATGCGTCCGAGGAGAATTGTCGAATGAGAGCACGTCCATTGGGCAGACATCGATGCAGATGCCGCAGTGGATGCAGGCCGAGTTTTGGTTGTCGAAGCTCGTCTGATTCTTGGCGAAGGCCATAACATCGACGCCTACTTGGCAATGCTCAGAACACTTGGTGCAGGATATGCACTTGTCGTTCGACTTGATACGCAGTCTACCGAACCACTTGGAAAGCAGTCCGTTCCAGGCTGCGAGCGGGCACCAGTAGCGGCACCAGACTTTGCCACCAAAGAAGGGGTAGAGGGTGATCGGAATGACCGCCACCAGCCAGAAGTCCACCAAGTAGTTATAGGTGTTCCACCAAATATTGCTGCCACTCATGTTGTAGACAGAAACGACGATGAGCCCCACCAGGAAGGACGCAGCCATGACTGCGACCGCTTGAAACTCCCATGCTCGCGAGCGCTCTCCCTTTGGTGACAAGTGCCGCCATCGATCGCCGAGAGTTTCGGCGAGCCCACCGCAACCACAGACCCATGTGCAGAAGCGCTTGCCATGCTTCCAGGAGAGGAAGGGGATGACTACGAAGGTGCCTAGGAGTCCTGCGGTGACAAAGAACCAGAACACAGCCATGCTCTCGTTGCCTGGGCTGGTGTCCCACCAGAAGAAGGTGTTGAAGAACAGGGGGAAGGGTTGATAGAGACCCCAGGCTCGCCAAGCATGCTGAAGAGTGAAGGCCTGAACAGCGACAACGTTGACGATCAGGAAGAACGCGACCTGAAACCCAATCAGCGATAGGTAGCGATTGGTCTGATACTGCTTGTTGCGCGCGATCCCTCGCCAGCGGAACATGGCTTGATAGCCAAAGATCACCATGACAAGGGTGTAGATCAGGCTGTAGAGGTAGCCCTGCTGGAAGCCAGTGGAATGCGAGGGGTCGCTCAGAATGGTCTGGTAAGCCTCATCCGTGAAGGCGAAGTGGAAGGGCCAGAATGCCAACTCGAAGAGGCTGCGCAGGCTTGTCGTGTAGGTCTCGGGGGCTATCAGGTCCTCATAGGGCCAGGCAACGAGGCCCTTGCCATAGCTTTTCAGGGCGTAAAGGGAGTAGACGCCTAAGAAGAGCCCGCCAAGAAGAGCCCAGCGCTGCCAGGCCCAGGTGTTGGCGAGCTTGATTCCGAGTTTGGCGAAGAACTCGAGAGGCAGCTCGGCACCGATCATCTCGAAGACATGATCATTGGCGATGCGAAGGCGCTTGCCAGCAGCGCCGTGATCGATGCAGGTAACTTCCTTCGCGTGGATCTCGGCGAGACTGCTGTTCATGTGCAGCGTGATCTTGCCTGAGTCTGCGCGCTCGTGAAGAGCATCGACATTGCGCTTCTTGGGGTAGGTAAACTCCTTGTCGATAGTGACCAGAGTGACTCGATTCGAGTCGCAGAGCGAGATCGCGGCTTCGAGGGCGACATCGCCACCGCCGTAGACCAAGATGTCCTGATCCGCGAAGAGAGCCGGATCGATCAGTCGATGGTCAATTTTTGCGGCGTATTCCACTTCACCAGGAACGCCGGCCTTGCGTGGATTGCCCGATTTTCCGGCTGCCAGGATGAAGCGCTTGCATCGATAGCTGGACTTGTCGCTGCGGACTTCGAGAAACTGACCCTTTCTCTGCACGTCGAGAACTTTCTCGAAGCAACGAACATCCAGCCCTAGATCCTTGACCTGCTGACCCCAGCGATCCAGGAGTTCTTCTCGAGTGCACTCCTCGAACCACAGCTTCCCCTTCTTGGAGACATCGAGAGGTTCGGCAAAGATGACCTTTCCCTTGGTCATCGTGTAGACCGTCTCAGCGATGTGGTTGGCTTCGAGAACTACAGCGCTGAGACCGAGCTCCTCTGCTGCCGCTGCCGCGCCAAGGCCTGATGAGCCTGCGCCCAAAATAACCAGATCAAGGACATCCTCCGCAGCCGAGTCCGCTTCGCGGAGATCAATTGCCAGGCGCTGAACCAAGTCGTGACCGGCATTTATCCCGAGTTTGATGAGCGGAGTGCCGGCCACCTCTCCGACGGCATAGATCCCCGGAACCGTGGTTTCATCGCGAGCATCGACCGCTGGAAGACGGGGGTAGCTTGGTTCTGGGCGTTTGGGGGCAAAGAGGGATGAGAGGAAGCTAGCTCGATCACCTTTGTTGGCGGTGAAGCCCAGACTGAATCCCATGCGCTTTCGATTCCTACATGCTGGTTGGCGAGGGTTGCTGGCTCCTTACGAGACTTTGGTGGCCATGATCCCGATTTCCGAAGTCGACCTCAGCGCTCAGCTTTGGAAGCCTTGTCTCCACGATCGAAGGCGAACTCACCGCTGACCAGAGTCATGAGGATGTTTCCAGCCAGGATACTCTCAGGACTGCCCGCAGCGAGATCGAAGGGGTCGATATCCATGACCGTGATGTCAGCGCGCATGCCCTTTGCCAGGACACCGGCCTCATCCTCCGCGAAGCCTGCATAGGCGCCCCAACTGCTATAGCCGCGGATCGACTCCTCGATGCTCATAGCCTGCTCCGGGTACCAGCCACCGGCAGGAGCTCCCGTCTTGTCCTGCCTCGTAACCGCAGAATGAAGTCCATAGAAGATGTTCCAGTCTGATCCGGGTAGGTCCGAATTGAAGCATAGACGAGCACCGTTTTCGCGCAGGCTGCGCCAGGCATAGGCGCCAAGCACCCGCTCGGGGCCGAGTCTAGCTTCTGCCCATGCCTTGTCTTCCATGGCATGCGGTGGCTCCATGGAAGCGATGACTCCCAAGGCTGCGAAGCGTGGCATGTCCTCTGGATGCAAGACCTGAGCGTGTTCGATGCGGTGACGATAGTCCCCATCTGCATTCCCTTGGACGGCTGCTATGAAGTCGAGTGTTTGTCGATTCCCAGCATCGCCAATGGCATGAATGCAGACCTGGAAGCCAGCGCGCATCATGTCCGCGACCAAATCCTGATCGAACTGATATTGCGCCCCTGCGACTCCACGGTGACCGGATTGATCCGCATAGTCCGTCAGTAGACTCGCGCCTCGAGAGCCAAGCGCGCCATCAAAGAAGGCTTTGACTGCGCGGACCTTTAGTTTCCCCGACTCACCGGTATCGGGGCCCTTGAGCTGCCAGGATCTGCAGAGCTCACTGTCTCGGGCCGACAGCATGGCATAGAAATGCAGGGGTAGCCGGCCTTGCTTGGACAGGCCTTCGAGATCCGCAAGAGTCTGCGCGTCCACACCGGCCTCGTGCACTGCCACATATCCGGATCTCGCCAATTCATCCAGGCCGGCAAGAATCGCAGCTTCTCGTTCTTCCTTGGCGGCTATGGGAATCGCCTGGCTCAGCAATTCGGTTGCGCGGTTCGTAAGGACACCGCTGGGATTGCCATGCTGATCTCTGATGATGTCGCCGCCACTGGGGGCTTCTGTGTCGCGATTGATGCCTGCGGCGGCGAACGCTGCTGCGTTCCCCCAGACTGCAAAGCCGTGCAGGCCGCGGAGAACTACCGGGCGCTTCGGGAATGCCCGGCTGAGCTTTGCCATATCCGGATAGCGGTCTGCCCATGCGCCTTCATCCCATCCGTGGCCCAGAATCCACTTGGCATCAGGGTGCTTTCGGGCATGAACACGGACTCTTGCGATCGCTTCGTCTTCAGTTTTGACACCGACAAGATCGGCCATGCGCAGATTGCGGCCGAGTTCCACGGCATGAGTGTGTGACTCGATCAAGCCCGGCAGCAGAGTTGCGCCAGCGAGGTCTCTAGTCCGGGTGCTGCCATTCGCCAGGTGCAAGGCCTCGGCATCACTGCCGACAAAGATGATTCGGTCACCACGGATGGCAACTGCTGTGGCATCAGGAGTCCAGCCGGCAGGTCCATGGGGAGCGCTGGGATCTGGCTGCCCATCGCGTGATGGCTCAGGCCAATTGAGACTGTAGACCCGGGCATTGTGGAGGATGAGATCCGCTGCCTCGGTCGCTCCGCCCAGGGAGCAGCCGCCGAGACAGAAAACAAGAACGCCGCCAAGGATTCGCGCCAGATGCATCACTTTGCTCTCTTCAAGTTACGGCGGATCTCGTCCGCGACGCCGGGGAGCATGTCATTGGGAACAGGAACGCTGAGATTGTATTGGCAGACCTTCCAAGTCTTGTCGACCAAGCGAAGAACTCCTGTGCCACGGCAGACGCCGTACTTTGAGTTGACCAGTACTTCGTCGAACCAAGCAACCCGACCCTCGGGAGCCAAGTCGATGTGACGTTCCTGAGGGACATAGATCCATGCGGAGTCACGCTTGAAGGCGTCCTTTGCATAGGAGCGGAACTCCGCAAGGGACCACCTCTCTTCTGGAGCAGTGCCGAAGAAGATAGCCTCCGGACTGAAGTGACCGAAGTAGCGTTCCTCGTCAGCCTTACTAGCCGCATCATGGAAATCATCGAGTACCCGCGCCACATCCCTGCTCGGCGACGCGGAATCTTGCTCACCATGCAGAGCCACCATCAGATCCATAATGACTTCCCCATCCAGGCTGGGCGGGACGTGCCCCTCCCCGGGAAATGCCTGCGCCTGCACATCTGCATTCAAGGCCTGCAGGTCGAATAGAGTCTCTCGCATGGCACTCACCCAGCGCGTGTCATCCTCGCCAGCAAACATGCGAATGGACAGATGGGTCAGATCGGCGAGAAGCGCTCGGTCCCTGTCCGCCGGCGGGAAGCCGGGAAGCACGACCAGGCTCTGAAACTCATATGGCTGCTGGGTCGCAATGCGAAAGGCACTGCGCCCGCCGTTGCTTGATCCCGCCAGATGCATTCGATTGCCCTCGATCTTGTATGTGACGCGCAGATGCCGCAGCAGGGCTGGGATCTGCTCCTCACCTCCCTTGAAGAAGAGGCGACCATCTCTTGCAACTGGACTGACAACGATCCAATTGCGTTGCCGCGCCTGCTCTCCCCAGTAGCGATTCATGCTCGCTTCGACCATCTCGCGGGATTGGGCGCCAGGGGGAAGCGCTAGGAGCAAGGGGTAGGCCCGTTCAGGCTCGAAAAGCTCCGGAAGAACCAGGGCATAGTCGAGGCTGCCGCCGTCTGAGAGGACAAGGCTGTGGTAGGTGAATGGAGTTTCCTGGGCAGGCATCGGGCTGCTACAAGCGAGGACGAGGAGGAGGCTTCGGAGATGGGGGATGTGCATGGCGGGACCACCTTATGAGTGTCCGGATAGTAGCCCCTGGGCCCCCTGGCAGGAATTTCTCAATCCCTGTCGATTGGCCCCCGTCCCAGTCGACGTGCCTCCAAAGGCGGAATTTCCCGCCCTAGGATGGAGTACTCAATGCGCAGCCTCATGTCTCTTCTGGCCTTGGCAGGCCTCTCTCTCGGCAGTTTCTCAGTCTCCGTGCGGCAAGATGCCCAGGGCGCCAATTCGAGCGCTGATGTCCCAATCAAGTTCGATGGGGTCGCCATGTATGTTGTGCAGGTCAAAGACCTGGATTCGGCGATGGAATGGTACAAGACCATTCTGGGCTGCAATCAGATGATGCACATGCCCGCCATCGGTTGGGCAGAAATGACTTCACCGGCACGCAACAGTTTGATCGGTCTATCGCAGGTGAAGGAGGGACAAGAGCACCAAGCCAACGGCGGGTCAAACCTGTCCTTTGGGGTCAAGAACATCGAGGTTGCACGGAAGTGGCTCATTGAAAAGGAAGTTGAAGCCGAAGAGATCCAGATCATTCCGGGGACGGTCAAGCTGCTCTACTTCAATGATCCGGATGGCAATCGGATCATGCTCTATCAGGCTGTATAGACCTTGCTCCCTGGTGGGGGAGAAGTTTACAACCTCGGCCTATCCATGGATGCAACCGAGCTTCTCCCCCTTACCGACCCTCTCTTGGAACTCGCGGGCCAGGCTGGTCAGGCGATCATGGAGGTCTATGGTCGCCCAGATTTTGCGGTGCAGGTAAAGGACGACCGCTCGCCTCTCACCGAGGCCGATCTGGCCGCCAACAAGGTTCTCATGGATGGGCTCGCGGGAATGCTTCCTGGAGTGCCGATTCTCTCGGAAGAGTCGCGTGAGATCCCCTGGGAAGAGCGCTGTAATTGGCAGCGCTTTTGGCTGGTTGACCCGCTGGATGGGACCAAGGAATTCGTCAAGCGCAACGGCGAGTTTACTGTCAACGTCGCGCTCATTGAGAATGGTCGTCCCCTGCTGGGGGTGGTGCATGCCCCCGTGCTGAACGAGAGCTACTGGGGCGGCCCGGCCATCGGCTCCTATCTGCAGGTTCTTGGCAAAGACAGGCGGGGAATCCGAGTTGCGCCAGATCCAGCAGCTGGCGACCCACTGCTGGTGGTCGCAAGTCGTTCGCACCGATCTCCGGAGCTCGAGTCCTACCTCGATAAGCTCGGCGAACACGAGTGTGTGGCGATGGGATCCTCTCTAAAGCTCTGCTTGGTCGCTGCCGGGAGAGCTCACCACTACCCGCGGATCGGTCCGACCATGGAGTGGGATACGGCTGCTGCTCACGCCCTTGTCCTCGGTGCCGGTGGTAGTGTCGTCAACCTCCAAGGTGAGGAGCTGCGCTACAACAAGGAGAATCTTCTGAACCCCTACTTCCTGGTAAGGAATCATCCCTGAACATGATGGTCGTCAAGCGCATCGCCATGTGGTCCGGACCGAGAAATATCTCGACTGCCATGATGCGTTCCTTTGAGAACAGGAGCGATAGCAGGGTCTGTGATGAGCCGCTCTACGCCCACTACCTCAAGCAGACCGGCCTCGATCACCCAGGACGTGAAGAGGTCATCGAGCATCATGAGACGGACTGGCGAAGGGTGGTCGCAGAGCTCCTCTCCGATCCGCCAGAAGGGGAAACGGTCTACTATCAGAAGCACATGGCGCACCATCTCTTGCCGGAGATGGATCGAGCCTGGTTGCAGCGTCTTGAGAACTGCTTCCTGATCCGTGAACCTCGAGAGATGCTGACATCCTTGATGCGCAAGCTGCCTGATATTCGACTGGAGGACACTGGCCTTCCGCAGCAGGTGGAGATCATGCGGCTCGTTGAAGAGGAGCAGGGAGAGAACCCTGTCATCTTGGATGCGCGCGACGTTCTCGAAGATCCACGGAGGATGCTTGGCAGCCTCTGTGACCGACTGGCGATCCCATTTGAAGCCGGCATGCTCGCGTGGCCGGCGGGGCCACGGGAGAGCGATGGAATCTGGGCAAAGTACTGGTACGAGGCGGTTGAAAAATCGACGGGCTTCCAAGCCTACCGGCGCAAAGACGATGCACTGCCTTCCGAACTGGATTCCTTGCTCGCAGACTGCAACCAGTTTTACGACTTGCTCTATTCACGACGATTGAGGCCTGGTAGCTAGAAATGCTGCAGACATTCAACGAGAAAAATCGCGATCTGAAGATCAACATCAACGGCGAGCTACTGCATCGTGACCGTGCTGGCATCAGCCCTTTCGACTCTGCTGTTCAGGGGGGTGACGCAGTCTGGGAAGGACTGCGACTGTACAAGGGGGCGATCTTCAAGCTGGAAGAGCACATAGAGAGGCTGCACAGCTCGGCCAAAGCCTTGAACTTCACGCAGGTGCCAAGCGCTGAGGAGATTATCGAGGAGATAAGGCGGACACTGGTAGCCAATGAGATGCGCGATGATGTGCACATCCGCCTGACTCTCACCCGAGGTGAGAAAGTCACTTCCGGTATGGACCCTCGCCTGAATACCAAGGGGCCAACGCTTATCGTCCTCGCTGAGTTCAAGGCACCGGTCTATGACAAAGGTGGCCTTAGCCTGAAGACGAGCACGATCAGGAGATTCAGTCCGGACACCATGGATCCGAAGATCCATCACTGCAACCTGATCCAATCCATCCTCGCGAAGATCGAAGCCAATCAAGCAAATGCGGACGACGCCCTCATGTTGGATCAGCGAGGCTTCGTAGCCGAGACCAACGCGACGCACGTTTTCATGGTCGAATCCGGCATTCTAAGGACGCCGCGAACCGTTGCCTGCCCCGAAGGCATTACGCGCGCGACGGTGCTCGATCTCTGTGCGACGATGCAGATCCCAACCGAGATCTGTGACATGTCATTGACTGAGGTCTATCGCAGCGACGAAGTGTTCTGCACTGGGACAATGGGTGAGCTAGCGCCCATTACTAGCGTCGATGGCCGACAGATTGGCTCAGGTGGTGCTGGTGAGATGACCCTGAATCTGAGCGCTGCCTATCAAGAGATGACGGCAACCGCCGGGTTCAAGCTGATCGACTGAAGTTCGCGGAGACGGCGGCGATAGTCACGCGGCGTCACCCCTACTTCTTGTTTGAAGGTTCTGGTGAAATGGGCTTGATCCGCGAAGCCCGTTGCTGCCGCGATCTCTGCCAAGCGATGATCACAGCCGAGCATGCGGCACAGGGCTTCCTCCAGGCGGAGTTGACGGATGTACTGGCCGATCGTGCAGGCACGGTAACGTCTGAAGGTCCGGGCGAGGTGACAGGGATCTACCTTGGCTGTTGCCGCGAGTTCACGAACAGCTGGCGGACGCCTGAACTCGCCATGCAGACGGTCGAGGACCAGTTGCAGCCAAGTTGGTGGTTGCCTGCGAGTCGCGCCTTGCGCTTCCCTGGCCAAACTCTGCAGTAGGTCTGACAACTGCTCTCGCAGTTCTTGGCTTGGAGTCAGAGGGTCGCGTTGAAGATGCCAGAAGATCTGCATGGCCTTGCGAGTCGCTTCGCCACCACGATAGCAGGCCAGTTGATCCTGGCTGCCTTCCATGCGATGGGCTGCCTTCAAGCGAATCCGCATGATCCGAAGGCCAGTAGCCCCACTGCGACCGCTCATGGCGGTTCCCGCCGGCAGCGTCAGTACGCTGCAGGCTCGCCGGCGGACCTGCCTACCGAAGGATTCGCAGTGCCAGGAACCACCGGCGATCAGAAGGATTCCTGGCCAACTGGAATGAACACAAACTGGATCCCCTGGCCTGAACGACAAGACCGCGAGATCAGCAGCGTCAAGGTCACGTGACATGAGAGTTTGGGGGGATTGGTTCGTCGCGATCATTCCTTGCTTTGACTCCTGCGCCTTACTTGCGCAACCGCGGCCTGAGCGGTCCTGCGCAGTTCTAGACCTTGAAAGTGAATGGATGACCCGTGCGAGGGGACGTCGATTGGCTATGGGCTACTGGACGCTGGCTCGCTCCGAGGTACGACCATGAATTCCATGAGAAGACCCAAGTTTGCTTTCCCCGAGGAGTTGCATTGGGTTTCGGTATGGCACATCGCTAGATTGCCTGCTTGCACCCAGGCTCGCGCCGCCCAACCACCCGATGAAGACTCTCTCCAGCTACGTCTGTGGAACCTGGCAGAAAGGTTCTGACGAAACTCAAACCCTGTTCAATCCGGCCACCGAGGAAGAGTTAGCCCTTTGTCCGAGGGCTGGCTTTGAGGCCGCCAGCATCGCGGAACACGCCCGCGAAAGGGGTCAGGCCGCCCTGCGTGCCATGAGCCTGGTCGAGCGAGCGAGCCTTCTCAAGCAGCTGTCTGTCGCCATTCACGAGGCGCGAGAGGAGCTCATCGATATCGCTGTGGCGAACGGCGGTAACACCAGAGGTGACGCGAAGTTTGATCTCGATGGAGCGACGGGGACTCTCAGCTATTACGCGTCCTTGGGCAAGAAGCTGGGTGATCGCGATTTCTTGACGGATGGTGAGGGCATTCAGCTGGGCAGAACCCCACGCTTTTGGGGGCAACATATTTGGACCCCGCGGCAGGGCTTCGCTCTGCATATCAACGCCTTCAACTTTCCCGCCTGGGGGATGGCTGAGAAACTCGCATGTGCCATTCTCGCCGGTATCCCTGTGGTTACCAAGCCAGGCACGGCGAGTGCACTACTCGCCTGGCGGATCGCCGAGATCATTGTGGAGAAGTCCATTTTGCCAGAGGGCGCCTTTCAGTTCCTCTGTGGGTCAGCACGGGAATTGCTTCGGGAACTCGGTCCGCAGGACGCGGTCGCTTTCACGGGCTCGTCCATGACTGGTGCCAGCATCCGTGGACAGTCCGAGATTCAGGGCAATCACGTTCGCCTGAATGTGGAGGCAGACTCTCTGAATGCGGCCATCCTTGGCCCTGACCTGGACAGTGATGCTGACGCCTTTGGTCTGATGGTCCGCAACCTTGTTATCGACCTCACGCAAAAGGCCGGTCAGAAGTGCACCGCAGTGCGCAGAATCCTCGTCCCGGAGGCGCTCGTCGATGACTTTGCCGAGTTTCTGATTTCGGAACTAGCGGTGATCAAGATTGGAAACCCTGCGGAGAAGACCAACCGCATGGGACCCTTGGCCAGCGCTGCCCAATTCAAAGACGTGCGTCAGGGCATTGATGCGCTTGCGGAATTCGGTGAGATTCTCTGTGGTGGCAGTGATCCGATTGCTGATCGTGGCTACTTCCTGGCGCCAACCCTTATGCGGGCAAGAGACATCAGGGCTGAGGCGATCCATCGGGACGAAGTCTTCGGTCCCGTGGCGACTATCCTGCCATACTCGGGCTCAGCTGCAGAGGCCGCTGAACTGGTGAATCTAGGCGGCGGAGGACTGGTGAGTAGCATCTACTCAAACGACCGACCTTGGACAGAGAAAGCCGTCTTGGGCATGGCAGCGACGCAGGGCCGGATATGGATCGGCTCCGACAAAGTAGCCGGTGAAATCCTTCCGCCGGGAGCTGTGCTACCGCAAACCGTGCATGGCGGACCTGGCCGTGCTGGTGCGGGCGAGGAATTGGGTGGCTTGCGCGGATTGGAACTCTACATGCAACGGACGGCATTGCAGGGTTTCCAGGGTCTGATCGCTCGAAGCTTCGGCGCTTTGGAACAGGATGATTAGGTCGCGAGCGGTTTCTTATCGAATTCGAATCTGATTAGTTAGATGGGATTCCTATTGTTCCTCATCCCTCTGTAACCGCGAGTCGGAGTCAAGATGGCAGCCAAGAAGAAACCCTCCAAGGCTTACGAGTTTGCAATCGCAAGACTGAAGCGCAACCCGAAGCTCGATTATGCGACGCTCAAGGCCGCCGCGGCCAAGGAGCGCATCAAACTTTTTCCCGTTGTCTATGGTCGGGCGCAGGCAATCCTGGGCATCGTGCCGATTGCCAAGCGTGGTCAGGGTCGCGTTGCCAAGGCGAAAGCTAAGAGAGCCGCGGGCGGAAGAGGCCCCGGGCGACCACGCAAGGCGCCGGCGCTGACATCGCTAGAAGGTGTTGCCGAGCAGATCGAGATCTTGCAACGAGAGCACAGGGCCGCCACGGACGCGCTCAACAAGATCCGCAAGATCCTGGATTCGATCTGAGCAGTCGACGCTGATCGTAGCCGCGGACCTAGCGAAACAGGCCTGCGGTGACGTCCCAGCAGTGGAAGGTGAGGCTGCCGTCGGCGGATGTAAAGCTATCCTGCCGCAGACCACGGAGACGGTCTGTCTCCAGGTATCGACGCGCAACATCATCGCCACGGTCTGCCTGAAACTCCCGGAGAGCTTGTTCTTCGAGAATCACGAATACGCGGCGATTCTGTAGCTGATACTCACGGAAGTGAGCCGCCATGAGATCGATGCTTGCCTTGTTGCCCGGGGCCAGGTAGCCCCAGACCGCAAGATCACCGCTCAGGCATTCGATCCCTCGAGGTAGGGGGGATTCTTGTCTGAGCAAAAGAGCGATCGATTCTCCAGGTAGATTCGCCACCAGGGTATCGGCCCAGACCTGTGCTGCCCGGTAGTCCACATTGCTTTGGTGATTCAGGTA
The DNA here is from genome assembly GCA_021776805.1 of Planctomycetota bacterium. Lineage (GTDB taxonomy): Bacteria > Planctomycetota > UBA1135 > UBA1135 > UBA2386 > JAJFFD01. The sequence goes on along the minus strand of JAJFFD010000088.1, from coordinate 23,192 downwards.
GCGAGCTGCACTGGCAATCGTTGCCAGGGCGAGGATCGCAGCGCAAAACGCCAAGCGCCTGCCCTGCTGAGCATGCGGCAGTACCAGGTCGCGCATTGCGATCAACCCTGGACCCGCAGCCATCGCCATGGGTGCGGCCAGGTAAACAGCCCAGAACTCATGAACATGGGCGTGATAGCGAAAGACCAGAATGTGCGCCAGGCCGCAGAATGCGAGGAGGGGGGTGCCTGGTGGGAAGGCCTTGCGAAGAAATCCGAAGCCTGACAACACAATCCCCAACAGGCCGAAGCCGGCGAGCAGGAAGGATGTTTGACTGGACAGGAAGGCAGGCCATGTAAAGCCGACAATTTCTCCTGCCCAGGCACTGTCTCTTGAACCTGCTTGCCGAAGCAGCTCCCAGATGTACGTCAGCGAATTCTCTCCCTGCTGCGTCAAAGAGATGTGGGCGAAGTGAAGGGTGAGCGCGCTCACACAGGGGATGCCGAGGATGAACGCCTGCTTGAATGCCTTCCCCATGCCGAGGGCGTTGACGGACCAACGATCGAGAAGCCCCCAGACGGCGAGAAAGAAGGGCGGGTAGAAGGAGGTAAAATCGAATAGCCCACCGACGAACGCAGCCATGCAGGCCTGGCCAGGCTTCTTTGCCAGCCAACGGTCGACGAAGACCAGCATCGAGAGGATGCAGAATGGTTCGTAGTTTGGGTGTCCAGCGTAGAGCAGCGACATGGGCCACATGGCGTAGAGGGCCACTGAGGTCAATGCGATCGGTCTTGGGTACTTGCGTTGGACCAGGCGATAGATCAGCAGAAGCTGACCAATTACCGCCAGGAGCGGAGCAAGCCTGGCAGCCCATAGGCTTTCGCCACCAGTGACTTGGAACACCAGGCTTTGTAGCAGGACAAAAGTGGCCGGATGGTTCGGGTAGGTGACCCATCCGCTTGGGTCCGTCTCCTGGGCATTGAGAACCTGCAGGCCACGCGTCTCCGCGTAGCCATAGCGCAGGTAATTACGCGAAACCATGTAGGTGCTCGCTGCGATCCCGTCACTCTTTGAATTCCGATCGGCATAGGGCGCCGGCATGTAGGCCAGGCGCAAGGCAAAGGAACCGGCAATGATCAGAAGAAGAAGGGCAATGCAGGCCCGACTCCCAAAGTTCGAGGCCTCGTCCTGTGCCGGCTCAATTGCGCTGCGGATCACAATGAGAGCTTGCTTCTAGAGTCGAGGTGGACTGACCCGGAGGCATCAGCGCTGGATTTCCACTTGCGTGCGGAACTGATCGAAGCCGAAGCTGCGATCCAAGAAGGTCCAGAGGAAATCGGCTTTGATTGTGAAGGCCTCGTCCCGTCCCCCGCGATCACCTGGTAGAGGGAGTCTGAATCGAACGAGGCGCTCCTCCTTGGCTTGCAAGAAGATCTCGTCGCCAACTCCGAGCCAGACACGGTTTCCGTTGACGCGGAGTTCGGGGAAGTTCAGTAGATCGACGACCTCGTCGCTGTGGTTGATGACCTTCACAGTGACGTCCAAGCCGCCGCCGCGCGCAGTCCAGCTGCGCCCCTCGATCGCTTGCGCGGTCACCTTTGGTTCAACCAGAGGCATGGAGCAGTTTACTGGCAGATAGTGTAGCTGGTTGGCAATGCCTGAAGGCCACTCGACACGCAGCCGTTCGATAACCGTGTCCGCTCCCAAGCCAAAGATGACGGCTAACTCAGAAGAGGAGACGAAACTGCCGCCACGATTGACCTCGCGCATGAGCCGGTCCGTGGAACAGTCTACGAAGATCTTGGCGCCGATCCCTTCCCGGTTGCTTGCCGTGCCCCGCGGATGGAGCTTGAGCCAGTTGCCCGTATTGACGCTGTCGTTGCGAAACAGCAGGGCTGGGCCGTTCATGTTCAGCTGCAGTATGTCCACATCGCCGTCATTGTCGTAATCGGCAAATGCCGCGCCGCGACCCATGCCCCGGTCAGCGATGCCGGAGGATGCGCTCACGTCGCGGAAGGTCAGGGACCTACCTTCATGCATGAGCAAGCTATTGGCTGTGAAGACGCCATTGTTGATGAAGCTGGCCGCGGGTATGTAGCCTGCGGACACATACAGATCATCCCAGCCATCCAGATCGAAGTCGCGAAAGCCTGTGCCCCAGTGGGTGGCGAATAGAGGCGGTGCCCCGCTGTCCGGATCATGGGTCAGCTCGGTGCCCGTGGCCGCGGATACATCCTTGAAGCCTGCGGACATGTCATTCCTGAGCAGCACGTTTCTGCCTAGATTTGTGAAGTAGTAATCAAAGTCCTGGTCGTGATCGATATCTGCTGCGGCGATACCCATGCAATAGATGGGAATCCTTGCCCCTTGTGCTGCTGAGACTTCATCGAACTCGATGTCTCCAGGGATCTCGCCAGCTCGACCGTTGTTGCGGTAGAGCAAGTTCGGCTCGATGAATTCACCGAAGTCATTGCCAACGAGGAGATCCGGGTCGCCATCCATGTCAACGTCAGTCCAGTACACTGCCAAGGTGGTGCCAGCCCCGGCAACTTCACAGAGCTCAGTGACATCGCTGAATGTGCCGTCTTGGTTGTTGCGGTAGAGAGCGTTCGGTAATGGAATGTGATTGGGAAAGTTGAGCCCGGCGACGTACTTGCCGACATAGAGATCAAGCCAGCCATCTCCATCGTAGTCGTGAAAGACAGGAGCCGTGCTCCAGGCCGATCCAATCAGGAAGCCTGGGGTGACATCGCTGAAGGTTCCGTTGCCGTTATTGCGCATGAGAGCGTCCGGACCATGCATGCATATGAACATGTCGGGATCGCCGTCGTTGTCATAGTCACCAATAGCTACTGCCATCCATTCGTTGACCGGAATCGGTGGCAAGTCGAGACCGGCGTCAGTGGTGACATCTACGAAGCTACCGTCACCCTGATTCCGGTAGAGGATCGGTGAGTCGACTCCGCCGAGGATGAAGATGTCCTGCCAGCCATCGCCGTCGTAGTCGAGGAAGGCACCGCCAGCCCCGACCAGGTCACCAAAGTCCTGCTGTTGCCAATCGATGCCAGCCGCGGTGGTCACATCGGTGAAGGCGACCTGGCTCACTTGTGCTGGCAGGCTTGCCACGAGGGCAAGCAGGGAGGCGGGGAGAAGTCGGCTCATCGGTCGTGGGCGGGTCAGGGAAAGGGCAGGCTACCGTGCTGCAAAAGCATAGCCTTCTTTTGGCGCGAAAGGACCCATACGCTCCCACGCATAGGGAAGGCATATCACCCGAGAAGCCCATGGTTGCGCGGAAAAATTCTGAGCTCTCCGACAATACTCGACGACTACCTAAGTAGTTCGCCGTCTACCTGGGCCATCACATGGGCAGACGCAAGACTCTCGGAGAACTTCAGCTCGCGATTATGAACATCCTCTGGACAGAGGGGGAGGCGACCTCTGCCCAGGTTCATCAAGCCCTTCTCGAAGAGCGTGGATTGGCACCAACAACGATCGCCACCATGCTCAGGAAGATGGAGACGAAGGGGGTGGTGAAGCATCGCCTGGAAGGTCGCCAGTTCATTTATAGCCCCACCGTGGAACGTAGCGACGTGCATCGATCCATGGTCGCTGAACTCGTTGAGCGCCTCTTCGCAGGCGACCCGAAGGCGCTGGTAAGCCACCTGGTGGACGCCGGTGAGGTGGAATGGGAGGAACTCGAGGTCTTGCGGCGAAGCCTCGAGAGAGCGCAAGAGGATAAGGACCAGGAGTCGCGTGAATCCTGAGACTCTGCTTTCCTGGATGGCAGCTTGGCTGCTGACCTTCGCGGTCCACAGCTCGGTCTTGCTGGCGGGCGCTTGGTTGCTCACCAAGTCATGGCACCGCCTTGCCGAGACCTACCGAGAGTTGGCCTGGAAACTCGCTCTTCTTGGGGCCTTGGTAAGCGCGAGCTGCCAACTAGCCCTGGTAGCCGAGCCCTTGGCCGGGCACCTGACCCAGGTTGCCAGGTTCGAGATCCCGGCCGGGAGAAGCGAGCTTTCGCTGGCACCCATCGAGAGTGAGCGAGTTCTTCAGAGCCATTCGCGGCCAGATTCGAGGGAATCGACCCTGCCGTTTCCAACCACGGAACAAGCGCAGAAGTCACCACAAGCAGTTGCGACTTCCGTCACTTGGGAGACCCTGTCGGTTCTGTTCGCAGCCTTGACGGCATGCATCGCCTGCCTGCATGGATTCATCAGATCGCTACCGACCTGGTGGCTGCTGCGACGCCGCCAACCCATTAGGGACGGTGCCGCGCCCGCGATGCTTGGACGCCTGACTGCCAAGGCCGGCTATTGGCGTGCGGTGCGCCTCAGCAGTCATTCGGAAATGCAGACGGCAATCGCCTTCGGCGTTTTCCGCCCCGAAATCTGTCTCCCTGATCGAGCCCTGACGGAGCTCGGTGAACAGGGGCTGGAGAGTATGCTCGCCCACGAACTCGGGCATCTCATGCGGAGAGACCCTCTCTGGCTACGCATCTCGGGTTGCATGGTAGTCCTCTTCCCCTGGCAGCCGCTGCTGCGCAAGGCCAGACGTGAACTGCAATTACTCGCTGAATACCGCAGCGATGCGATTGCTGCGGAACTCACTGGCAGTCTGAACACCGCGCGCTGTCTGCTGGAGGTCGCCGGTTGGATGGCGGCTGGCCGACAAGCCCTGCCACTGGGAGTGACAGGAATGGCGGGACAGGGATCGGCTCTCAGGCAGCGGGTGGAGAGGCTGTTGAAAAAGGATCGCCCGGGAGTCTTAAGGCATCGTCTCTGGCTCTTGCCTCTTTCCACAGCCGTCCTCACAGCTGCAACGACCCTACTGCCAGGGGCAGAGCTGCAAGAGGTCGAGGTCCAGGCGAAAGCCCCGGTCACGGTGCGAGATGCCGAGGCATCGGCTCTGGACTTGCTCGGCAAGCTCATAGAACAAATGCAGACGGAGTTCGAGGAGCTGCACCTAGAGGTCGACCTCTTGCGTGCAGAACTGGCAAGCGACTCCCCAGACCAAGAGTTGTTGGCCATGTTGGCCCAGCTCGACGCGAAACTTGCTTCGCTGGAACGGCATCGCGATCTGTTCCTCGGAGTGATGGATGAATGGTTGGAACCCCGTGTCGCCGAATCGCGAGCGGACTCCAACGAAGGAACAGAACCCCAATTGAGAGGAGATCGAAAATGATCCGTAAGATCGTAGTCACCATGGCCATAGGCGCCACATTGCTGCTCAACAGCTGTCTTTCTGCACAAGAAAAGAAGCAGCAACGGGAACAGCAGAAAGAAGAAATCGCCCAATCCGTGATCGAGGCCGTTTCCGAGATGCTGGAAGAACTGGAGAAGGCCGGCCTTGGCAAGGAAGCTGAGAAGGAACTCGCCAAGGCACGTCTGCAGTTGGAAAAGCAGGGCAAGCAACTGACTGTGCAGATGAAGGATCTAGAGAAGGATCTGGATGCCGGCATGAAGGACCTGCAAAAGGCCATGGCCCAAATGCAGAGGGAGATGCCCGAGTCTGACGAGATCCGCCGACAGCTTCAACAGGCGAGGAAGCAGGTTGAACAGGCCATGGATCAGGTGCCCGAAGAGGTCATGGAGGAAATCCAGACTGAGATCCGCAAGGCGATGGCAGAGGTTCGGCGCGAGATGCCCAATGCGGACCAACTACGCGCGCAGCTGATGGAGGCAAGGGAGGAGGTCGCGCATGCCATGCGTGAGATCCCGCAAGACATCCGCATCGAGATCGAGGCCGAGCTGAAGGAGGCCATGAAGGAAATGGAAGTCGAGATCTCCGATCCGGAGATTCGCGTGGACATCGAGAAGGCCTTGAAGGCTGCCATGAAGGATGCTCATGTCGAAATGAAGGATGCTCGCCTCCAAGTCCAAGACGCCCTCAAGGAACTGAAGGTTGAGTTGGCAGATCCTGATGTGCGGGTCAAGCTGGAGAAGGTCCTCGGTGAGAACTTCGAAGCAGACCTTGAAGACACTCTCAAGCAGTCGCTGAAGGGGATTGAAGATGCGATCCGTGACCTCAAGGGAGGCCCCGTGAATGTTCAGGTTGCGCCGCGTGGCGTTGTCCGCGTCGAGCAGGACCCTGTGCGCTCAGGCCGTGTCCGCGTGCGTAGCAATACCGAGCCTCGCGGTCGCGTCGAGCGACGAGTGCGTGCCACGGACGAATCCAAAGCAAAGCAAGCCGCTGAGGCCGCCAAGCGGGCGGAGGCCACGGCCAAAAGGAACGCCAGCCGTGCCAAGCAGAATGCTGAGCGTGCGGCCGCAAGAAGCAAGGCCGCGGCCAAGCGAGCGGAAGCCACGGCCAAGAGGAATGCTAGCCGTGCCAAGCAGAATGCTGCACGTGCGGAGAAGCGCCAGAAGGATGCCAAGTCTCGGGCCGCAAAGTCCAAGGCTCGGGCAGAGAAAGCCAAGGTTGCCGCCAAGGCGCGCAGCGCTAAGGCTAAGGCCGACTCCATGGCGCGTGCAGAAAAGGCCAAGGCTGCCGCCAAGGTTCGTGTGGCCCGTGCGAAGGATCGTGCAGATTCCCAGGCTAAGGACTCGAAGAACACCCCTCGTGGAAGGGTCAGCTTGCGACGATCCGTGAGCAGTGGCACCAGCACGAAGGCGGACGCTCCTCCCACGGCAGTCCGCGCTCCACGTGCTGCAAGGGCACCTCAGGCCGCGCGCGCTCCGCGGGCAGCAAGGGCTCCGCGGGCTACTCGAGTAAGGCGTGAGGCTCCTGCGCGCGCAGGGACCATTCGTTCAGGCAGGTCTCCTTCAGGAACCGGTCAGGTACGGGCTTCCTCGAGTTCAGGGGGCAGTGGCGCCCACACCCACGGGGACCTCATGGAGATGATCGAAGCCTTGCGCAAAGAAATGGCCGAGGTGCGAGCCATGGTCGAGGACATGCGCAAGCGTGCTCAGGATCGTCGGATCAACTGAGCACTCAACTCGGGCTACCTCTCCTTCGCAAGAAGTAGAGAGGTAGCCCGAGGGCCAGAGTCCCGAGGCCTAGAAGAGCCTCCACAGGCCTCTCCGGCGCCATGAAAATGGCCGTTGAGAGAGTGGCGACTAGGAAGAAGAAGGGGATCAGGGGATAGCCGGGAATTGGGACAGCTGCGGCTCCTTCACGTCGTCGCAACAGAATCAGACCTGCGACGGCAGCAGCAGTCGATATGCCAAGAGTGAAGCCCACGTAGCTCAGCAGCTCGCTCAGGTCGGAACTTACCACGACAAGCATCGCCATCAGGGCTTGGAGGGCGATCGCAGCTCTTGGGTTCTTTCCCCAGCTCGCGAACAGTCGTGGCAGGATCCCGTCCTCGGCCATCTTGGCGTAGACACGGGGGCCGAGCATGACGTTAGAAGAGATCGAGGTGAACAGGCAGAGGCCTACAAGCAGGCGCACGAAGCCTTGCAGACCATCGCCGCCGATGGCGCCAGCCACCCGCGCAGCGATGTCCTCCTGGCCGACGATGCTCGAGCTTGGCGCGCAATAGAGAAAGACCGTATTCAGGGCAAGGTACAAGCAGGTAACCGTGATGGTCCCCAGAAGCAGTGCGCGAGTGAGGTTTCTTGCTGGTTCACGAATCTCGCCGGCGATGTAAACGGCTGCATTCCACCCAGAGTAGGAGAACGATATCCACATCAGTGCTACGGCAAAGGAGCCAAGGCTGCTCTCGCCTTCGAGGGCAAGTTGTTCCGCACTGAGCTCCGGCCGGTTCATGCCTCCGTAGACAATCAAACCGGTGATGAGCAGGAGCTTGATGCTGACGGCTGTGTTCTGAACCCAGACTCCGCCACTCATTTTGACGATGTGCAGGCCCGCGGCACATGCAATCGCGGCGCAGGCCAAGAGCTTGTCATTGAGTTCTGGCGCCAGGTAGGCGCCTAGAAGCAGAGCTGCTGCTGCGATGGGAGCCGTAAAACCGGCCAGCAGCGATACCCAGCCCGCCAAGAAGCCAAAGGCGGGATGAACAATTCTCCCTAGGAAGAGGTATTCGCCTCCGGATTCGGGAATGCGCCTGGCGAGGGCGCCGTAGCAGAGCGCGCCAGAACAGGCGATGAGTCCACCCAACCCCCAGGCCAGCAACAAGAGCGGCCGACTCGGCAGGCCAATCAGGCTGAGACCCGAGGTGGTGAATACACCGGCCCCGATCATGCTGGCTACGACCAGAGCTGCGGCGCTAAAAATGCCGAGGTGCCTACTTGCAGGCTCTACCCTCACGGTCTTCGAAAGCGAATGAAGTAGTTCTCGGAGAGGCCTGGGATTTCTACTTCTTCCACCATGGTGAATCCGGCGGCGAGAATCTCAGCGGTGAAGACGTCTTTTCCAGCTCGCATGTGCTCGAGAATGAAGGGTCTCGACACCCCTGGAATGCGCTCAAAATCGATGACCACCAAGTCACCACCGGGTCGAATGGCGGAGCGAAGACTGGCTAGAGTCGACCGGGGATATTCAAAATGATGGTATGTATCGCAAACGAAGGCCAGGTCGACAGAAGACGCTGGCAGTTCCGCAGAGTCTTCCTTGCACAGCACAGTCTGCACGTTGTCGTAGCCTGCGTCGCGCGCTCTCGTGCTGATGTGGTCGATGAACTTGGGGGAAATGTCTACCGCATAGACTTGTCCGTCCAACCCGACAGCCTCTGAGAACAGACGCAGGAAGAGGCCGGTTCCTGCTCCGATGTCAGCCATATCCATCCCCTGCTTCAAGCCAAGAGCAGCGACGATGTCGTAGCGTTCGGAAAAGATCTCGCGCGACTCAACCTCGAAGGTCTGAGTCAGTTCCTCAACATTCATGTCGGGATCGAGGAAGCGGTCATTGACGTTAGGACGAACGCTCTCCTCCTTCGCAGCGGGCGAGTTCTCGCCGCCTTGAGGAGCCTGGCAGCTGCTGAATAGGAAGATCGGGACGATGAGAGGTAGGGCCTTGATAGCTTGCATGTCTTCTTGGGCAGTGGCTGGAGCCTAGGTAGGCCGCTTAGGATGGGTGAGACCATGGCAGTGCACAAGAAATGTCTGGACGGTGTCGGTCTTGTCACAATCGAGAATGGCAAGGCGAACGCCCTCGATCTGGAACTCCTCTTGGGTCTGAGGCAGGTACTCGAGGAATGGGATCCTGACAGCGAGGGGGCCATGGTCCTGACCGGCGCTGGCAGAATGTTCAGCGCAGGCGTAGATCTGAAGCGATTGCTCGCTGAAGACGAAGGATACTGCAGAGAGTTTTGCATCCAGTTGGACGCCTGCTTTCGCGTATTGCTTGCGCTGCCCGTGCCTGCAGTTGCTGCAATCAACGGGCACGCCATTGCCGGTGGCTGCATCCTGGCAGTTGCTTGTGATCACCGCATCATGGCACCGGAGCAGGCCAAGATCGGGGTCACAGAACTCTTGGTTGGGCTGCCCTTCCCCCCAATCGCTCTCGAGCTCATGCAACAAGCGGTATCTCCTCCGGTGGTTCAGGAATTGATCTACCGTGGGAGACTCCTTTCACCAGCGGAGGCTCTGGGAATCAACTTGGTCGACCAACTAGCTGAAGCAGTTCTTAGGGAGGCCCTGGACACCGCCAAGCAGCTCGCTGAGATCCCGCAGGCAACCTTCAGTCTCACCAAGCGCCAATTGCGCGATCCCATCATGCGAAGCCTGGCAGCATCCGGGGACCGCTTCGGGCAGGAGATGCGAGCTATCTGGGACTCAGCTGATTCCAGAGAGCGAATCCGCTCCTACATGGCGTCGGTGCTCAGGAAGAAGGAGTAGCAAATCTGGCGCTTCGATTGACATATCGAAGGGGAAATGGAGAACATGGTCCAAGCCCTCAAGAGGTCCATGATGCGCATTACACTCACAGTCTGTTCTCTTTGCTTTCTTCTCCCCCTGGCCTGCTCGGATTCCAACGCTGCCGGCACGGCGGAATCGCCTGACAACCAGGCGGATTCCACTGCCATGACTCCGGCCGGTGAAGAGCATGCCGAAGAAGGCGCAAAGGAGAAGGGCGGAGAAAACCCCGCCAGCACAGCCGGAGCGAGTGATCTCGAGGTCGAGATCATCAATTCAATCCTCATCGATGACAGCGTGCTCCTGGGTGGTCAACCCAGCGAAGCCCATTTCGCTGAGGCGGCCGACAAGGGCTACCAGGTGATCATCACTCTCCGTGGGGAAAGCGAAGCGGGGACCTCTGGCGAAAAGGCGATGGTTGAAGAACTGGACATGCGCTTCGTCCAAATCCCGATGGCAAATGGGGGTGGCTACACCGAAGAGAATGCGCGCGCACTGGCAGCGATTCTCGATGATCCTGCGAACCACCCGGTGATGGTGCACTGCGGAAGCGGCAATCGCGTCGGTGGGCTCTTTGCATTGAAGGCCTACTTTGTCGACGGTCTCGACCCGGATGCTGCCCTCGAGCAGGGTCGCCAGCGAGGCATGAAGAACCAGCTCGAGGGGCGTGTTCGGGCAGCGATGAAGTGAGGCTCAGTTCGTATCGGATTCCTTGCTCTCGCTGGGAGTCGAGGGAGCCGGGGCTGGACTGGAATCAGTAGCCTTTGCAGCAGAGGCGCCTTCCTCTCCGACCAGCTTGCCAAGAAACTCGGGCATCTCGACGCCGCCAACATCGCGCATCATGTGCAGCATTGGCGGGAGAGCGTTGGCCATGTTTCTCAGAAAGCCTGAGGTGCCGCCATTTGCGTCGCCGCCACCGTCCCAGACCACAACCTTGTCGAACTTGATGTTCGAGATCGCTGTGGCGGCGGTCTCCGAGAGTTTGGGTAGTTGCTCTAGCATGAGCAGTTGGAAGGCCTGCTGGGCTCCACCGCAGTTCTCGACGATAAGACGCAAGCCCTCAGCCTTCTTTGCCAGGATCTCATATTCGCCACGTGCCTGCGCTTCCAGGCGAGCAAAGTTGGCGGCGGCTTCCGCATCCGCGTCGATGCGCTTCTGTTGACCGAGCGCCTCGGCATCGACAATCTGCTTGGCCTTCTCGGCCTTGGCGACCGCTTCTAGCTCGGCCCGCTTTTCCTTTTCAATCTTGTCGGCGAGCGCTTCTGCGGTCCGCGATTCCGCTACGTACTGGGCTTCGCGAACCGCCGCGTCCGCCTCTCTCTTCTTGGTTTCTGAGATCTGAAAGGCCTCGGCCTCTTTGACGTGCAGACTTGCATTGGCATCGGCGATCTGTGCCTTCGCCTGGTTCTCGCCAAAGACCGCATCCGCATCTGCCTTCGAAACCTGGATACGCCGATCTCGGTCCGCTTCCTTGGTGCCGATGTCGCGGAACTTGGCAGCATTTGCAACCTCGATCTCCTGTTCCTTGGTGGCATTGGCTACGCCGATTGCGCCCATCTTCTGCTGCAAGGACACGTCGATCTCAGCTTGCTGGATGGCCTCGGAGGCTGCCTTGCGACCGATCGCTTCGATGTAGCCGGACTCATCCGTAATGTCGGTGATGTTCACGTTGATGAGGATGAGGCCGATCTTTTCGAGTTCTTGCGCCAAGGAGTTGTGGATGCTTTCGAGGAACTTGTCTCTGTCTCTATTGATGTCCTCAATGGCCATGGAGGCGATAACTTGCCGCAATTGGCCAAAGATGATGTCCTCGGCCTGCTTGGTAATCTCATTGACCTTGAGCCCCAGCAGTCTTTCGGCAGCGTTCTGCATGACCGCCGCTTGGGTGCCCACCGCAACTGTGAAGACACTTGGCACGTTGACGCGAATGTTCTCGCTGGAGAGTGCTCCCCGCAGGGGCACCTCGATCTGCATCGGGTCCAGTGACAGGTAGTCGTAGTCCTGAATAAGGGGCCACACAAAGGCGCCACCGCCGTGCAGGCATTTAGCGGATTCGCCTGCCTTCACCTTGCCGTAGATAATCAGGACCTTGTTGCTGGGGCAGCGCTTATAGCGCTTCGCAATCAGCAGCAAGAAGATGAAGGCAACGACGATGCTTGCGCCGAGAGCCAAGAGCAGTTCAGGATTATCAAACAAGGGTGTCTCCTTCGTTGGTGACTAGGGCGAGAAGGGTCTTCAAGATTGGACTGGTGCGACTTCCAGGCTTTCGCCATCAGAGTTGAGCACTTTGATCTGTGTGCCAGCCTTGATCTCGGATCCGGCAGTGATCGCTTTGCATTCAATTCGCCGGCCTTGCAAGGCAATGTGCACGCGACCGGCTCCTTTGCTTTCTCCCGGCACGCGCACATAGACCCGCCCCTGCATGCCGATGGCCCTTCTTAAGTCGAGATTGCCTCTCGACTGCAGTTTGGAGAGGCCAATCATCAAGTACGCGACGATAAAGAAACCGCTCAGGCCGGATAGAGCCGAGATGATTAGGGTCGTGTTGCTTGTCAGCTCCGCACGCAGGCTGGCCAGGCCGGCCAGGCCAAAGAAAGTGAGAAAGGCAACGATGGCTTTCAGTGAGAGGAGCTTGAGGAAGCTCTCCGAAGCTGAAGATGCTTCCGCGAAGTCATCGATGTCCGCAGCGCCAACCTCAAAATCCATGTCAGCATCCGCGGAGCCATCTGCTGCGAAGAGCAGCAGGAGGAGCTGTAGGACGAGCAGTGAGCCACCGATGATCGCGCAATAGAAGTAGATTGTTTCCATGGTTCCTCTCCAGGGGAGCAGGCCGGTCTACCGGAAGACCTTAGGGGAATTCATCCGCCAATACTTGCGGCTTGGCGCATGCTCATTTCTTTTGCTCTGGGCCTTACAGACACGCAAGTCTTGGGTTCTATGGGCTGTTGCATGGAATCGCGTTTGAGCAAACCTGCAGAGCCCGACCACCTGAGCCCCGCTGAGCGCCTCGATCTAGAGCGCTTTCGAGCTGGGGAGAAGGATGCCTTCGCCGCACTGATCCGACCCCAACTGGGTGCTCTTCGAGCACTTGCCCGCCGGGCAGCCGGCGATGAGCATTGGGCTGAAGACTTGCTGCAGGAGACTCTCGTCCGCGCCTACCGCGGTCTTTCCGGCTTTCGTGGCGAAGCAGCTCTGCGCAGTTGGCTCTACCGCATTCTTCTTCGCCTGCTCGCGGAACCACGTCGATGGAAGCGCGCCGACATTGCCGGCAATCTGGAAGGCATAGAGATACCAGATGCTCTCGGCGCGGGACCGGACGAGGGGATCCGGGAACGGGAGCTTCGCGAACGGCTGCAGGAAGCTTTGGAGCGTCTCAGCCCGCGGCAACGGAGTGCCTTTCACCTGCGAGCGGTCGAAGGAATGGACTATCGAGCGATCGCCGAAGTCATGAATAGCAGTTCGGCAGCAGCTCGCATGCTCGTTCTCGCCGCGCGACGCAAGGTGATGGAGCGAATGGGGAGGCATCTCAAGCCATGAGCGCCAAGTCAGATCAGAACCACTGCCCATATAGCGATGCAGTGCTCGCTCTCCTGCTGGACGGCGATAGTGATACTCAGCTCATTCAGGAGACTGGCTGGCAGCGCGACGTATCTGCAGCTGACCTGGCGAGCCACAGACGCGAATGCCCGATCTGCAATTCTGCCATCGAGTCTGCCCGTCGTCTGGATGGTCTCCTGGCAGCGTCTACCGATCTGAGTATCGATGAGGAATTGGCAAGTCGCCTCCTGGAGAAGACTCAGGCCATTGCATCTACGGTGGAGGAGCCAGTTCTCGCAACTGAAGAAACCGGCATTCCACGGCGGCGGCTTAAGACGCAGCTTGTTGGCCTTGGCCTGCTCGCCCTTGGCTTCACCGCCGGTGGTCTCTTTTGGCAGAGTGGAGAAGGCATAGGACAGTCGAATCGAGCGACGGAGGATATCCTGCTGTCCGATCAGCTCCCACCTGCCAAGTACCGCAGCTCCACCCTGGAACCTGGGATGATTCGCGTCCCAGATGCATCGCTGACTCGCCCTCGCCGGAGAACTGAGCGCCTCGAGATGGCTCCCAGGCAGCAGCTAGCGGTCTTGCGGCTCACTGACCGACTGACAGGTTCTGCTGAGTTCCTGCTAGAGCTGGGTGAACATTTGCCTGTGACTTTCTTGCAGAGGCTCGGCCTTGGACTGAGCAGCTCCCTGAGCGAGATTCGCTCGCAAACGGCACGCTCTCTTCTTCGCTCCGAGAATCCTGAGGCTCGCCGATTGACCCTGGCGAGCCTCTCTGCCTGGATTGACTCTCCGGCGCTCGCTCTGCTCTTGGCGGAAGCTCGACAGCAGACCTCTCTGCGCATGTTCCTCGCCCGGAGGATCGCCCGCGAGTTTGAGGATGAGCTGCTGCAGCGGGCCGCGGTCCGCATAGGGGGGCGCGAAATCGATCGTCAGCTCCTGCTTCTGGTTGCTGACCGCCCGGCGAGCGCTGATCGCATCGCCCGTGAGCTGGGAAGCCTACAGGTTCGCCCCGAACGCGAGCAGCTCCTCCTGGATCTCTGGGAAGCTGACCAACGCAAGAATGACAATGTTGATGAACTCCAGCGTGCCAGACGATGGTTCTCTGGGTTGCCAAGCAGTAGCAGCCAAGCGCTCATGGAGGAGTTCCACCGTAGTCGACGAGCGGATCGTCGCCGTCGGGCCCTCTTGGCCATTGGCGTCTGCCGCGATCCCTTGCTCAGCGATGAACTCCGCTTGATCGTCGATGGCTCCCGCCACGAGGAGAGTGAGCTCGCCGCCTTTGCTCTCGGTCAATTGCCTGCGGGCTCGGACGAACTCCTGCAAGAACTGGATTGGAGTCGCCGACCGCACCTCCTCCTTGCCGCTATCGCCTGTCGGCAGGATGCGCGCTTAGCGCGCTCCCTGGCCAGGTTGAAACTAAGCGAAGCAGAACATCAGTTCCTCATCGCCGGTGACTTCACGCCGGAACAACTCGCAATCGCCGCCGCCCTCTTCCGACAGCAAGGGGATCTGGCGGGCCTTTGATCTGAAAGGACCACCCCTATGAATACTCGCGCAATAGCGTTGATCGCCACCCTTCTGCCTGGGCTCAGTCAGCTCCAGGCTCAATCGACGAACGGACAAGCTGAGAGAGTGCTGCAGTCAGTGCCCATTGGCTACATCATCGGCAGCCAATCGCGGCCAACTTCGCCGGTGCTGGGCTCGTTTCTCATGAGCACGGATAGAGAGCGGACATCAGGATTGTTGACTTGGCAGAACCGCCTGCCCTCTGCGGATGGATTAATCGAATTGGTGCGAAGTATCGGTGGAGCTGCCTTTGATGAGGATGGCGCCTATCTAGAGGCCCAAGCGAATTCGCTGATGATCTCGGCGGCCCCCGATGCGGTGCGGCAGGCGAGACGCAACCTGGCTTATGCAGGAGAGATCATCGCTCGACCGATACGCATTCGAGTATCCCTGTACCGCACTTCCGGGTCAGTGGACTTGCCAGCGACTGTCTCCGCTGCAGCCCTCCCTACGGTTGCTCGTGAGGCAGAGCTTCTCTGGTCTGGTTCATCTGTGACCCGTTCCGGCCGAAAAGTCGCCCTTGGCCGTGAACGCCACACGCCGTTCATTGGTGATGTCGATGTGGAGGT
Organism: Planctomycetota bacterium; assembly: GCA_021776805.1. GTDB lineage: Bacteria > Planctomycetota > UBA1135 > UBA1135 > UBA2386 > JAJFFD01. The sequence continues at coordinate 7,778 of JAJFFD010000088.1, read as the reverse complement.
TGCCCAAAAGGCCAAGATCGGTGATCCGGTGGTTTACACCCTGTTTGAGGGCGTGCGAGTGGCTGTGGAGCCGCACAGTCTGGTTTCCGGCGACGAGTTGGTGCTGCTTTGCCAGTACGCAATTGGCGATCGTAGAGGTGAGATTCCGAGTCGCTCGACGGGTGTAGACAACCTGCCTTCCTTGGACGCGCCGAGCTTGGATACGGTGAGTGGCAGCATGTCCGCGCGACTGGCCAACGGTGGAGCGATGCTGCTGTGTGCAGGTGGGACCTCAGAAGGCGGATCCAGTCTGGTCCTGATGGTGAGCGCAAGCTTCGACACACAGTCTCCAGCGGCTGACCCGGATTTCGCCCTAGTACCGATCTCGGCCCTGTCCACCGAGTCACTGAGTGCCAGGGTTCTCGCCTACGACCAGCACGGGCGGGGTGGTGATATCCCACCACGTCCTGACAGTCCATTTCCTCTGGGAGTCGAAGAGCGCGAGCGCAGCACGATGAGCGCTGACCAGATTGTCGATCTGTCTCAGCAAATCCTCTCTACCCGTATGGATGAGGACCTTGCCTCCGTCGACGTCATGGCAGGCTATCTGGTGGTTCGAGGCAATGCGGACGACCAGGGCAGGATCAGTGCAATGCTCAAGCAGCAGGAGGATCTCTGGCTGCGCAGTGTTCGTGTTCGCGCGATCACAGGGCAAGTTGCGGCGCCTAGCACAGGAATCACCTTTCCTGTGCGCACATCTACTGACCAAGCCAGCGAGAATCTCCATTCGATCTCCTTCCCAGCCTTGCTTGATCGCCCACACTTCGCCATGCGTGGTGTCGAGACCACTTCGATCCGGGACTACGACGTCGAAATCGCACAGAAGGCGCAGCAGGCCAACCCGGTCATCGAGAAGGTCTTCAGCGGAATCCTCTGCTCGGTTATGCCTCGTCGCTGGGGCGAAGGTCTGGGTGCAGAGCTAGACCTCAATCTCATCGACTCGGGTGGTATCTTCCGCCGCCCCCTTGAGGCGGACTACGGTGGGGATCTCTACCTCACCCGGCCCGCTTCGGCGAATTTCCTGCACGACGGTCCGGTGCCTTCCTCCGGAAGAATTGATCTCGGCGACGGCCCGATCATTCGCACTCGCACCAGCAACTGGCAGACCCGGCAGTACGTCGAAATCGGCGGCCGCTAAGACAGGGCAATGCTGAGGCTGGGGGCGCCAAGCTTGTGGGTGACATACATGCCACCTACGAGTTCGCCCTCAGCCCAAATCTCGCGATCGCCTAGCTCCTGATCGATCACCCTGGCAGGTCCATCAAGGCAATCGTCCAGGTCTCGGAAGACAACTTTGCCGCCATAGCTGAGCATCGGGGCCCAGGCGCGGAAGTTCTCGAGCAGGCTCGAGTAATCTGCTTCGGGTCCCATCACCAGAAGGTCAATGGACCGGCCAAAGCTCTTGGCCAGGGCCCTCGGTTCGCCACTCAGATTCTTGATCGCGCCCAGGCCACCACTGCTGCGGAGATTCTCGAGGAAGTCATGGGGCGGGCTGATCTGCTGTGAGTGAACGCAATAGAGGGTATGGCTCGCCTGGGCCTCGAGGGCCTTCGCCAGGACCATGCTCGCCTTGCCCTTCCCACAGCCCAGCTCGACCACGACCGCATCCCTGGGCGGCAGATCCTGGGCCAGATCGAAGAGCTGAATCGCCGCCTCGATCGTCAGGCGGCCCTCGATCTCCAGATGGGGGAGGATGCTCGCATATCGCAGCCCCTGGAAGAGAATCTGGGCCTTGGCACATAGATGCAGGGCCATCCCCCTAACATCGGACGTTCCGGACATCGCCTTGACATGCCGGAGCCAACCAGCAGCGAATTCCGGGCAAGATCCAAGTAGGTCTGCTGTGGCCCATGAAACGGACAAAAGACTGAACCCTTCCAAGCCCTCTCGGGCCTCTGGGGCTGTGCATCTGGCCCAGAAAACCCCCGAATTCGATCTTCTTGCCCTGCTCCGGGAGCATCAGGCAGAAATCTGGCGCTACTTGCGCTATCTCGGCTGCGATCCCGCGGCTGCAGATGAACTGACCCAGGACACCTTCCTTAGCGTGCACGCCCGCCCCTTTGAGCTCCGCTCCCCAGGCATGACGCGGAGTTATCTACGCAAGGTTGCCCGCAACTTGTTCTTGAAGCAAAGGCGTCAGGCCCTGCAGAGACCGCGCTTCGTGGACCTGGATGAGGCCGACCTCTGCTGGGAGCAGACAGCTGCGGATCGGGCTGGTGATGAGCACCGAGAAGCCCTGCGCAAATGCATGGCTGAGCTCGGCGATCGCCCACGGGAAGCCCTGCAACTGGCCTTTGGCGAAGGCCTATCACGGCGAGAAGTCGCCAAGCGTCTCAACATGCGAGACCAGGGGGTCAAGACTCTCCTGCGAAGGGTCAAGGACCGTCTGAAGGAATGTATCGACAGGAGACTGCGATCATGAATGAGAAGGAAGAACGCATCCTCGATCTCTCACTCGAGGAAGAGCTTGGTGGGGCACAACCCCCGGATCTAAGCGACCGGATTCGTTGGCAGTTGGCACAGAACAGCCACCGTCAGGGCCAAATCGAGCTTCTGCAGGGTGCTCCGAGGCAGTCATTGGCCGCGTGGGCCGGGGCCATACTCGGCGCTGCTGCGGCACTCGCGCTGATCTTCTTCACTGTGAACTTTGGAGCAGGCGAAGCGCAGCCCGCGCTCAGCTTCACCGTCACGAAGGGCAGCCTACGTTGGCACTCGGTTGAGACCAGCAACGAGTTCATCCGCCCGAACACATACACCGTTTTCCCTCTCCTCGGCGACCGCATCGAAGCGCGTTCCGAGGAGCCCACTGTATTGAAGCTTGCCAGCTTGGGGACATTGGAAATGTCTTCGGACTGCGCACTGGAGATAGAAGAAATGAAGTTCAGCGAATTCGGAAAGGGCTTTGTGGTTGGCGCAATCGTTGTTGCGGTAGCCGCCGGCTCAGCTCAGTTCCTTAGTGGTGACTATACGGTGCAAGCCGAGGATGGTGACCGCCTGACTCTTGAGCAAAAGGACGGTCCCGTCGGCGGGGATGCGGTGGGCATCGCCGGTTTGCAGGCTGAAAACGCCGAGCTCCGCGCTGAAAACCAAAGGTTGATCGAGACCTCCGCACGTCAGCGCGCAGAAGGCCCTCAGGCCGAGGTTGTCGAAAGCGATGCGCCGCTCGAAGTCGGTGTAGCCATCACCTATGCGGACTTCTCCGAGACACTCGAAGGTATGGATTGGGCGCTCATGGGCAGCGCTGCCAAGGACATGATCCCCAAGCTACAAGAGCTCATGAAAGCCCTCGAAGAGGGGGGGGATCCACCAATCGGTCTCGCCGGTGAGATCCAGCAGCTCAACGGACAGATTCTGCAGAGCCTTGGGCAGATTCAGGATGGCCAGATCCCCGGAACCGGGATCAACGGCTCCTTCACCCATCCGGTATTCGCCGCCAATCTCATGAATGCCACCCTGGAAGCTGCGGGCATGAGCTTGGACGAAGCTCAGATGCGCACGCTGCAGGACATCACGGGACGCTTTGCCGGTGAGGATGACTCGCGTCGGGGAAGCTATGGCGATGACGTTCTCGCCTTGCAGGAACTCGTCGAAGAGATTGGACTGCGCAACCGCTTCTTTGAGCAGGCCAAGGCCAATCTCACCCCGGAGCAATTAGCGGTGCTCGGCAATGGACCGGATGGACCCGGACCGATCGACCTCTTTTCAGGTGATCCCGCCTGGCAGCAATGGACCAAGCCCGTGAAGGTAAACAGCCGTAGCGACCTGGCGAGCAAGCTGACTGCCAACATGCTCGCGGGCATGCGCTTTGACGTGAGCACGGACTCGGCACAGATCAACAAGCTCACGGAGGTGATCAATAATTGGGCGAAGTCCGCTCCGGACAGTTACCTGATGAAGACGCCAGGTGCTCTGGCCAACGCCAAGGCATTCCCATCCGCAAACGTGTCCGCCGCGGCTCAGTATCAGACCCAGCTCTTTGCCAGCATCATGTCGCAGGTCGATCTCAGTCCAGACCAACGCAAGATGCTGCTCAAGAACCGTGGCGTCTTCATTCCCCTCTATTCGGGCAAGTAGCCCGGATTGTCTGGCCATTATTCCGGGTCTTCTGGACATGCTCGCGGCCCTCCGCGGTGGAGCGAATTGTTCAGAAGGCCCATGCAGGATAGACTGACCCAGTGCCTGCGCCCGGTTCACAGCAGTATTGGCTCCCATGGATCGTTCTCGGCCCGCTCTTCATGTTGGCGGGCCTTGCAATGGGCCTGCTCTATCCACGGGATACGGGGACAACACGCAGCGCTCCAGCCTGGCTACCTCCGCCGACTAGTAATCCGGCAGTAGACGCGCGACAGGCCGGTATGCCCAGCCTCGCACCGATCATCGATCGCGTAGCCGAAGCGGTCGTTGGCGTGAGCACACATCATCGTTCCAGCTCAGAGCCACAACTCTGGCAGGGCGAATCCGCTACTGAGAGTCTGGGTGTGAGCTCCGGGACTGGATTCATCTTTCACGAAGAAGGTTTGATCCTGACCGCGCATCACCTGGTTGCGCAGCCGATGACCATTGCGGTGGATGTTCCCGGTCACGGTAGGATGGATGCGGAGTTGATCGGCGAAGACCCGAGCACTGACTTGGCGGTCATTCGTCTGGTGCTACCACCGGATGATCTCAGCGTGCTGCGGCTGGGGGATTCGGATCAAGTTCGCCAGGGCGACTGGGTCATGACCATTGGCAATCCCCTCGAGTTCGACCAAACCGTCGGCGTCGGCATCGTCAGTCACATCAAGCGCCACCTGCAGCAAGATGGTCTACAGCTCACCAACGACTACCTGCAGTTTACCGCTCCCGCCAATCCTGGCAGCTCCGGCAGTCCGGTCTTCAACATGGCTGGTGAAGTCATCGCCATCACTGCTCGCTCGGCACGATCCGGCGAGGGATTGAGTTTTGCTGTCCCGGCGAAGGTGATCCGCATGGTGCTGGCCTCAATGGAAACCAACGAAGGCCGTGTTCGTCGTGGCTACATGGGCGTCGAGTTCGTCCCTGCCGATCGGAGCCTGGCTCGACAGTTGTCGATATCCGATGGCCAGGGTGTTCGAGTGACCGCTGTGTCAGTGGGGCAGGCTGCAGAACGAGCCGGTCTGCGCGAAGGCGACATTCTGTTGAGCTTCAATGGCCGGCCGATAACCAGCGGTTTCGACCTCTATGAGTGGATTACCTGGTCAACGCCGCAGACCGACGTGCAGCTGGAAGTCATCCGCGAAGGCCAACGCATTCCTCCAGTTCGCGTAACCTTGGGCGAAGTCGGAAACGCGGTAAACAGCGGGGAAGAAGCGGAAACTTCTCCCAGTCGATGAATCGCGCCGGACAGATCGCTCGTGAACAACTAGCGGCGCTGCTGGAATTCGTTTCTCCCGGCATCCTGCATAGCCTCGGCAACCAGATCTTCGCGATCCAGGGCAATGCTCAGGTGCTCGGCATCAAGACTGAGGATATTGGGCGCGAGCGCCGGGCAATCTTGAGTGCATCCAAGGAAGCTCAGGAGAGTCTCGACATCCTCCGCTGCTTGACCAGCGAGAGCGGGGAAGAACCGAGACAGCAGGCTGGGCTCATGCTCCGCAGGATTTGCGAAGCAGGCAAGATACCCCTGCGCGAAGCTGGGCTGCGTTGTTCATTCGAGCAGAGTTCCGTGGAGACCCCGATGAGCGTGGAACCGAGCCGCTTCGCCCGCTGTGTCCTGGAAGTGATGCGCTGCATACGCGCAGAGCTCCCCAGTGGTTTCGATGGTGATCTCCATGTTGATCTGGCTGGACAGCAGGCCCGCGAGCTAAGGCTCTCCTTTGAGGTCCAGCAGAAGCCCAGCCTGCTGCCCTTTCCACTCAACATGGCGGCGGTCTGTGAGCGGGCCCATGCCCTGACCGAAGCCTGCACAGGGACTCTGGAATGTCTGGCTGCGGACGCCAGACTCCTACTCCGCCTGCCGATCAATCATGATTGACGGGGGCCGCCCCCCCTGCCTACTCGGCGTAGAGCTCGCTGCCCTTCTCGCGAAACTCCTTCGCCTTCTCCGCCATCCCATCTGCGCGCTCGGCTTCTTCGTTCTGAGCCTGCTGCCGCGCGTACTCCCGAACATCTTCGGTGATCTTCATCGAGCAGAACTTGGGGCCGCACATGGAGCAGAAGTGCGCGGTCTTTGCGCTTTCTTGCGGGAGCGTCTCGTCGTGATAACTACGGGCGGTTTCCGGATCCAGGGAGAGGTTGAACTGATCTTCCCAGCGAAACTCGAAGCGAGCCCGACTGAGCGCATCATCACGGTCTTGGGCGCCGGGATGGCCTTTGGCCAGATCGGCTGCGTGGGCAGCGATCTTGTAGGCGATAACCCCTTCCTTCACATCCTCGCGATTAGGCAAGCCTAGGTGTTCCTTGGGAGTCACGTAGCAAAGCATGGCAGTTCCAGCTGCACCGATGATCGCCGCGCCAATGGCACTTGTCAGATGGTCGTAGCCGGGGGCAATATCTGTCGTCAGAGGACCCAAGGTGTAAAAGGGGGCCTCGCTGCAGATATCTAGCTGCTTGTCCATGTTCTCCTGGATCAGGTGCATGGGGACATGGCCAGGACCCTCGATCATCACCTGCACGTCGTGCTGCCAGGCGACCTTGGTCAGTTCACCGAGAGTTTCGAGTTCGCCAAATTGCGCAGCGTCGTTGGCGTCAGCGATGGAACCTGGGCGTAGCCCGTCGCCAAGGGAGAAGGACACGTCGTAGCGCGCCATCAACTCGCAGATGCGTTCGAACTCCGTGTACAGGAAGTTCTCCTTGTGATGGGCGAGGCACCACTTGGCCATGATCGAGCCGCCGCGAGAGACGATGCCGGTGACGCGTTCGGCAGTCAGGGGGACATAACGCAGCAAGACGCCAGCATGGATGGTGAAGTAGTCCACCCCCTGTTCCGCCTGTTCCTCGAGGACTTCGAGAAAGAGATCGATGTTCAGGTCCTCGGGAACACCATCGACCTTCTCCAAGGCCTGATAGATGGGAACCGTGCCCACTGGGACAGGCGAGTTGCGGATGACTGCTTCCCGGTTCTCATGGATGTTCTTGCCGGTGGACAAATCCATGATCGTGTCCGCACCCCATCTGGTTGCCCACTGTAGCTTCTGCACCTCTTCATCGATGGATGATCCCAGGGCAGAGTTGCCTATGTTGGCGTTGATCTTCACCAGGAAATTGCGGCCGATGATCATCGGCTCCAATTCTGGATGCTGCCGGTTGGCGGGGATGATCGCGCGGCCGCGTGCGATTTCGGAACGCACGAACTCTGGATCCATCCCCTCGCGAATGGCAACGAAACGCATCTCTTCGGTGATCTCGCCCTTCTTCGCATAGTGCATCTGCGAGAAGTTCGTGTCGCCGCGTGCTATCCGCTTCTGAATCCAAGCTTCTCGCCGACGGGGAAAGTCGGAGATGTCCTGCGGACCACTGCTGTCGTAGACCCGAATGCTCTCACCGTTGGTGAGTTTGATCTCCCGCTCGGGAACCTGCAATTCATCATCGCGGACGATGCGCTGGCTGTTGGGAAAACTGTCGGAGAGAGGAGGGAGTGGTTCGCTCATTGCTTTCCTACGCCGGCATGATCCGGATCAGGTTCCAAGGGGTGCTTCTCAGCCCACAGCGCGTCAAGCGGCGCGCTTCTGCGGACGCCCCCAGCAAGTGGCAGCATATTGCCGCGAGGCATTGTGCCACCA
>JAJFFD010000087.1 GCA_021776805.1 Planctomycetota bacterium | reverse complement strand
TCCTGTTCCAGAGGCAGCCCCAGGGGGAAGTTCTGGCTCAGGTCGATGGGAATACTGTCCTCACCTGGCGAGCGGAATTCGAAGCGGCTGGCGGGGCGGTGGCGGACAAAGCTGCCGCGCCCCACCTCGCCAGTGCTCAGCCCTAGCCGGGCGGCCTCCGCATAAGCCCGTGAAACCGTGCCGATGGTGACCCCGAGTTGGCTGGCCAGGGAGCGATGGGTGGGGAGGCGATCCCCGGGGCAGAGGTCGCCACGCTCGATGGCCTTGGCCAGGGTGAGGGTGATGGCGACGTGCTTAACCGGGTGTGTGTCGAGGACTTCGGGGTTCCAGCGCATTGTGATGCTGTGAGGTGGCGAAGAAAGGATTGCAAAGCTGGGAATGTCTCGGTCTATACGTCGCTTTGCAGCCAGACAAAGCGGTAGTACACAGAAATTATTCCTATGACAATCCTGAAGACGCTTCCCAGCTTCCTCCTGCTCGCCACATTCATCCCGGCTCAGTCCTGGCAACCCGGCCCGGAGTCCAGTGCTCGAGTGGTGACGAGCCTGACTGAGCTGATGCGTGCCAACTACATCTTCCTCGACAAGGCTGAGCTCTGCGCAGAGCGCTTGAGGGCCAAGTTGGCGGCCGGCGAGTACGATCGGGTCAAGACCCGGCAGGACCTGGCTCGCATGCTCACGGAGGATCTGCAGGCTGTGACCAGGGACCTACACCTGCGTGTGCGTCCGCGGCAGCGGGACCAGTCCCAGGCCTTGCCGGCGGAGGTATTGCAGCGGCAAAGAAGAGAGCGTGATCGTCAGGGGAACTATGGCTTCCTAAAGACGGAGATCATGCCGGGCAATCTCGGCTACCTGGACCTGCGCGGGTTTTCATCGGGTCCGGCAGCAAGTCGAGCGGCGGAATCTGCCATGGGCATGCTCGCCAACTGCGACGCCTTCATTCTCGACCTGCGCATGAACGGAGGTGGTTCCCCGGAGATGGTGCAGTTCCTATGTAGCTACCTCTTCGCGGAACGCGTGCTGATCAACAGCTTGTATTACCGCGCCAGAGACGAGCAGAGGGACTATTGGACCCGGGATGATATCAGCGGCAGGAAGTTGTCCGATGTGCCGGTCTTCGTCCTCACCAGCAAGCGCACCTTCTCCGCAGCGGAGGAGTGCACCTACAATCTGAAGACCCGGCGACGAGCGGTAATCATCGGCGAGAACACCGGTGGTGGCGCCCATCCCGGTGGCAGCTTCGACTTGGATGAGTGGTTTACCGCCTTCATCGCTACCGGTCGCGCGATCAATCCGGTGACGCGCATCAACTGGGAGGGCACGGGCATCGCTCCGGATGTGGCCGTTCCTGCTGACCGGGCTCTGAAGCGCGCGATCCCTCTGGCCCGCGCCGCGGCAGAGGCCTACCGCAGCGAGCTGCCGAGCTGGCAGGAGGATGCTCAGTCTGCTCTGGATGCTGGCTTGGAGTCGGCGCAAAGGACCTTCGAGTCTGGCGATCCGGAAGCTGCCCAGGCGATCCTGCGCCGGAACCTGGAATTCGCCCGTGCCCATGGTGCCTTGGATCGGGACGGCTTTGAGCTCCGCGGGGCCGAATACATGGAACTGGGGGAGCTCGAGATGGCCATGGGGATCCTCGGGTTCGGGGTGGCCAGCCACGATCAGTCCGTCGAACTACGACTCGCCTACGCCGAATCCCTCGAGCAAGCCGGCGAAGATGAGCAGGCGGTGAAGGAGTACGAGCGCATCTTGGATATCTCACCAGAGAACGAGGAAGCAGCCGCGGCTCTTCGCAGCAGGTAGATGGGCTGAACTTGGCCTACCAATCGCAGGGCAGGCCCAGCATCTCGTAGCCCTTGCTCTCGCTGGCGAGCAGTTGCTTGCGGATGCGTAGAGAGATCTCCGCGAGCTGCTCCTCGTTGGCGTCCGTCGGCACGCGGATCGGCTCGCCATAGAGTAGGACGAGTTTTGCCCTGAGCTTGGGAATCATGTGTCCATCCCAGCTCCGGAGGCGCCAGGCGCGGTCGCAGGTAACCCCCGCTGTCAAAATCGGTAGGCCGGTTTCTTTGGCCAGCCAGGTGATCCCGGCATTGATTGAATGCCGTGGACCGATGGGCCCGTCCGGAGTGATGACGATCGATTCTCCGGCCAAGAGGCGCGTGCGCATGTCCAGAAGGGCGCCGGTGCCGCGATCGTTGGAGGAACCCCAAATGACGCCGTACCTTAGTCGCTTGAGAAGGCTGCCGACGAGTTGCCCATCGCGGCTGGGTGAGACCAGAATGCTCAGACCCTCCTTGCCATGTAGTGGCGAGAGAGTCAGGGTGCGCCCGTGCCAGACTGCGGCGAGAAAGCCCTGCCCCGAATCGCGCAGACTCTGGTAGTTCTCATAGCCGACGCGCTCGATGTGCCAGGTCTTGGCGGACAGATAGAGAATTGGCGGACCTGCGTAGTCGAGGACGAGGCCGATGAGCTTGCGCCGAAACTCTCGGGTTCCCCGGCGCCACCAGTTGTTCCGGCCCTGGCGCCTACGCTCAGCCTCGATGCGCTCGCGTTCCTCCGCACCGGACTTGCGTAGGTCACGCAGCTGTATGTTCTTGATACCAGACAGGCTCAGGCCCTCGCGAGGTTCTGTCAGAAGGGGGGCCGGAATCTTAGTTTTGCTGGAGAGGCTTGCAAGTGGCCCGGATCAGCGCTCGTCCAGGGCCACATAGCTGCGAGTTTCGTGGCCTAGATAGACCTGTCGCGGCCGGTTGATCTTCGCATCCTGGTCCCGGTGGAACTCCAGCCATTGGGCGATCCAGCCAGGCATCCGGCCCAGGGCGAAGAAGACCGTGAACATCTCCACCGGGATGCCCAGGGCCTGGTAGATCAACCCTGAATAGAAGTCGACGTTCGGATAGAGCTTGCGCTCGACGAAGTAGGGGTCTGCCAAGGCGATGTCTTCGAGCTCCAGGGCGATCTCGAGGAGGGGATTACTGGTCCCTGTCCTGCTTAGGACGTCGTGGCAGGCCTTCTTCAGGATCCTCGCCCGGGGGTCGTAGTTCTTGTAGACCCGGTGGCCAAATCCCATGAGCCGGACCGGACTGTTCTTGTCCTTGGCCAGTTCCATGAACTCGCTTGCGCTGCGGTCGCCGTCTCGGATGGCGATCAGCATCTCGATCACCTTTTCATTGGCGCCGCCATGCAAGGGGCCCCAGAGAGCGGAAATCCCGGCGGACACGCTGGCAAACATGTTCGCATGCGAACTGCCGACGGTGCGGACGGTGCTGGTCGAGCAGTTCTGCTCATGGTCCGCATGCAGAATCAGCAGGAGGTCGAGAGCTCGCACGACGACCGGATCCGGGTCATAGGCCTCGCAGGGCGTGCCGAACATCATGTAGAGAGTGTTCGCGGCGTATGACAATTCGTTGCGCGGGTACATGAAGGGCTGGCCGACGCTGTGCTTGTAGGAATACGCCGCGATGGTCGGCATCTTCGCTAGCAGCCGGATGGCAGCGGCCCAGTGTTCGTCGTCCGGATCCTCGTAGCGCACGGCTTCGTAGAAGGTGGAGATTGCGCCGACGGTTGCCGCGCAGATGGCCATGGGGTGGCCGGCCTTGGGCAAAGATGAGAAGAAGCGCTTCAGGTCCTCGTGGACCATGCTGTGGTAGATGACTTCCTTCTCGAAGGCCTGCAGCTCATCCCGGCTGGGCAATTCTCGCTTGAAGAGCAGCCAGGCAACTTCGAGAAAGCTGCTCTGCTTGGCAAGTTCTTCGATGGGGTAGCCCGAGTAGCGGAGGATCCCCTCCTCTCCGTTCAAGTAGGTGATCTCGCTGGTGCAGGAGCCGGTGTTACCCAGGCCTGGGTCATAGGTGATGTAGCCGGTCTTGCCGCGCAGCCCGCGGATGTCGACCGCCGCATCCCCTTCCCTACCCCTGATGATTGGAAGCTCGATCTCCTGATCGCCGATGATCAGCCGTGCTGTGTCTGGAGTGGAATCAGCCAAGAAGAGTCCTCGCAGGTCTTGAGTCAGTGCGTCCAGCCTCGAAAGAGGCCTGGAGGATCAGCTTACCTGCACCTGCCCGGATCCTCGGAGCCCGCATTCATGATTCCTTCCCGAGGCAGAATGTCACATTGTCGGGAAGGGACTGGGCAGCCCTCTTGGCAGGCGAGTCAAGCCTGCGCTTGGTGCTAGCATGGGCCGCCAAGATGCGAGCGTTTTTCCTGAGCCTCTGCTTGTCTATCTGCCTCTCCCCGGTCCCGGCGCAGAGGATCGTCGAGGCCAGTAGAGCCAAGACTGGCGAGGAGCTGCAAATCGCCGACCCTGATCTGGCGGTGGAGGCGGCGGTGGATCGCGGGCTCGCCTGGCTAGCTCAAGAACAGAGCGAGAACGGCTTTTGGTATGGCCTGGTCGGGGCCCGAGGTCGCGGCGATTACCGCGGCTTTCATCCCCTGAGCATCCAGAAGAGCCAGGGCAG
>JAJFFD010000086.1 GCA_021776805.1 Planctomycetota bacterium | reverse complement strand
CACCATTCGAATTGCTTGGCGCCCCCTGGCTCGAGGCTGAGTCTCTGGCCACGCGTCTGCGCGCTGCAAAGCTACCGGGCATCGAAATCACAGCCATCCGCTTCACTCCGGAGGCTAGCAAGTTTGCCGGCCAGGACTGTGCAGGCCTGCGCTTCCGGATCACCGACCCCCAGCAGCTGGACAGCCTCCGCCTGGGGATGGAGTTGGCGACCGGTATCCGGGATCTCCATCCAGAAGAATGGGAACTGGAGCCCTACCAGAAACTGCTCTGCGACCGGGCGAGCTTCGCAGCCCTGAAGGCCGGTGCGAGCAGCGCCGAACTGCAGGCTGGATGGCAAAGCGAGCTCGCCGAGTTCAAGACTCGACGCGCTCGCTTCTTGCTCTACTAGCCAAGAGGAGCGGGATCAGATTCCCTTGCGAAGCTCCGCCAGAGTTTCGCGCAGGCTCTCCAAGTTCTTGGCGGGAAAGCCCTTCTCCTTGGCCAGATTCTCGACTGCGATCTGGGAGAGCAGGTCCGGGAACTTCTCGCCTTCCACGTGGGAGGTGATGTGACAAAAGAGAACGACCTCTTCACCGAACTCGGCAAAGCGCTCCTCGAGGAGTTCACTCCCCTCGAGGGCCAAGCAGGGCGGTCAAGCCGCAAAGCTGCGGGTCAGATAGGCAAAGATGAGCTGATCATCCTCCGCCGCCTGCTCTTTGGCCGCGTCAAAGTCAGTCAGCCAAGCTGCTCGCTTGAGAAACTCGGCGGCTAGCTTCTTGTCTCGCCGGGCAATCATCTCGTCTTGATCGCTCTGCTGTGCCGGCAGGACCATGGCCAAAGCCAGGCCAAGCCCAAGACCGCGCGTCAGTGCATTCGTCATACTTCTCCAATCTGCGGGATATCTATGGCCACTCTATGGCCACCCCCCGGCATAGCCTGTCGTCGAACTTTCTTGGACCAATCTCGCGGTCGGCGACGACTCTATTCTGTCCAGCGCCATTACCCCGCAAACTCATCGCATCGAGGCTCTGCTAGTGGAGATCAGCGTCTGGGCCGCTGCCTGCTTCTCAGCGACCGCTGAATTTCGGTAATTCGCCAGGGGGACCCGTGTTCTTTCTGTGCACGGACAAGGAGGTGCACATGAAAAAGACCATCGTCCTGACAACAGATTTCTCCGACGAAGCAGGTCGGGCATTTGCACCGACCCTCGAGCTGGCGAAGAAGCTAGATCTGAGCGTGACCCTGCTGCACGTGGTTCCCGAGATCCAGGCGATCCCCCACGGCGCACCCCTGGCGCCACCCATCGGAGCTCCGGATCTGAATCTGGAGTTGGAGGGAGCCAAGGGCAAGCTGCACAAACTGGCCGAGAGCTTCGACACAGATGTAAGCATCTACCACGAGGTTCTCTCGGATGTGGACCTGGTGTCGAGCATCGTTGAATTTGCGGCGGAAAAGGATGCTGCCTTCATCGCCCTCTCGACCCACGGGCGCACCGGGCTCCGTCACCTGATCCTGGGCAGCGTGGCCGAGCAGGTTCTGCGGCATGCAAAAACACCCGTGGTGACCTTCCCACCAAGTCAGTAGATCCGCCGGCGAGGAGGAAACTCCTCGCCCTGGGGATCCGCGCTTCGCATCCTGTTGTCAATGCAGGAACGCGTCGGCTTCTTCGGATATGGCCGCTTCGGCAGGGCGCTCGGTGAGCGCCTGCTCGAAGTCGGCGCCTCCGTACGCGCCTACGATCCAGAGCAGGCGCCACCTCAGGACCTGGGGGTTAGCTCGCCGGCAGATCTGGTCGCGGCGGCAGATACGGTTTTCCTGGCGCTGCCGGTTGCCAATACCGCGGCGGCGCTGCACGAACTTCGACCGCTACTGCGACCGGAACAGCTGCTCGTCGACCTGGGATCGGTGAAGCTTCGCCCTTGCCAACTGATGCGCGAAGTCCTGTCAGAGCAGATTCCCTGGCTTGGCGCCCACCCACTTTTTGGCCCGACCAGTCTGGCCCTCGGAGAACGGCCCCTGCGCGTGATTCTCTGCCCCAACGATCAACACCCTGCAGCTCTCGAACGAGCCGCGCAGATCTTTCGGAGCATCGGCTGCGAGATCATCGAAAGCGACCCCGAGGCCCATGACCGGGAGATGGCCGAGGGACATGCCCTGGCCTACTTCGTAGCCAAGGGCTTTCTGGATGCCGGCGTTGATCTGGAGGCGCCCTTTGCCCCTCCCTCCGTGCATGCAATTGCGCGCACTGTCGCCGCGGTGCAAGCGGATGCTGCGCATCTATTCGCGAGCCTGCACCGGGAGAATCCCTTCGCCGCTGAAGCACGCGCTCGCCTCCTTCAGGCCATGCAGGCCACGGATGCGGCTCTGCGCTCCCCCAGCCCCGAGGACGAGATCGCCCACCAGGAAGCGGGTGTCCTGCATATGGAGCACCGCGCGGAAACTCCGCCCGCTCTCGACGCCGCCCGACAGGTCATCGACGAAATCGACCGCGACTTACTGGGGCTGCTAGCCAGACGCGCCGAAATCGCCCTGCGAGCGGCGAAGGCCAAGGCCGAAGCCGGCCGCAGTATTCGCGACCCGGAGCGCGAGGAGAAACTGCTCGAGCATCGACGCACAGTGGCTGCGGACCTGGGCCTCGAACCATCCGCGGTTGAAGATATCTTCCAAGCCATTCTCAGCTTCTCCCGGCGGCACCAGAAGGGCAGTAGCGAGTAACACCCCCCAGCCATGATCATCACCCTCAAGTCCGGCGCCTCCGCCGAAGCTATCGAAACCGTACTCAACGCCGCCAAGCGCTTCGAGGGGGTCAATCCAAAGCGCTATGAGTTCGACGGCCGGGATGGATCGGTCACGGAAGTACATCTGGTCGGCGATACCCAGAAGGTTCCCGAAGATGCCTTCACAGTTCTGCCTGCCGTGCGCAGAGTCGTTCGTGTTTCAGAGAAATACCGCCTCATCGGCCGGCACGGCCAGGCGGAGCGTGAGACCGGCTTCGACTACCGCGGCCTGCGCTTCGATGAAACTGAGCTGCACCTCTTCGCCGGACTGTGCGCGGTAGACACAAAAGAACATGTGGCGCAGATGTACGCGGCCCTGCGGGAGCAGGGCATTCGCACCACGCGGATGGGCGCCTACAAGCCCCGCACTAGCCCCTACGATTTTCAGGGTCTCGGCGCCGAGTGCCTGCCCTGGGTCTTTGAGCTCGCCGGTGAACACGGCATGGAAGTGGTGGCCATGGAGGTCTGCGATCGAAGGCAAATCGATGAGATCCTCGATGCCCTCGAGAAAGCCGGCCAACCCACTGGTGTCATGCTGCAGATCGGCACGCGCAACACCCAAAACTTCGAGCTCCTGCGGGCAGTCGGGCAGCAAGCTCAGCTACCTGTGCTCTTCAAACGCGGCATGGGCATCACTCTCGAAGAGTCGCTCAACGCCTGCGAATACGTAGCCAGCGAAGGGCAACCCAACATCGTGTTCTGTCTGCGCGGCGTAAAGACGCATCTCGGCGATCCCCACCGCAACCTGGTCGACTTCGCCCATGTGCCGGTGCTACGCGCCCAGACTCGTCTGCCGGTCTGCGTGGACCCATCCCACAGCGTCGGGCGAATGCGCATCGCCCCGGACGGCTTGCCGGAGATCTTTCATGCCGCCGGGCAAGGGGTCGTTGTCGGCGCGAGCATGCTCCTCGTCGACTTCCACCCCGATCCAGCAGGCGCCCTATGTGACGGCCCCCAGGCACTGACCTTGGAGCAACTGCCACGACTGAAGGCGTACATAGAAGAACTGCGGCGGGCCTATCTCACTTGCGTGAAGGCCTACGCCGCAGTCTAGACTCTTTCGAGCTGGCTTCTTACTCGCCGATCGCAGCTGCCACCAGGCAACCCTTCGACACGGCGGTCAATGCCTCTTCCGCGCGGAAGATCTTGCCGATCGGGATCGGGAAGTCGATCTTCGCGAACTCGTCGCGGAAGACTTCGATGAAGCCACCGACCATGCTGGTGCCACCGGCACAGGCGATGTCGACTGGCTCACTGAAGCTCGGCATGTTCTGGCCGGATTCGAAGCGAACCTTGATGTTCTCCATCACGTAGCTGATGAGGTTCCGGTAGTAGATCGAAACCGCCTCTTCTTCGCGATTCTTGGGATCGCGGATGTCGATGCCGCGCTCCTTGATATAGGTCGCCTTGCTGGAGTTGCAGCCGAGGACTGTGGCCACATTCTTGTCGATCCAGTCGCCACCGCGGGCCACCGAGAAGGACACGCATGGGATGGACTTGTAGGCGACGCAGGCGTTGACCATGCCACCACCAAAGCTCAGGCCAATGCCGGTGAAGTCCGACTCAGCCAGCTCAGCAAAGACCACTGCGTGGGCTTCGTTGATCGACTTGGCGGTGTAGCCCATCTTGGTGATGAGGCCATTGAACAAGCCTTCGTGGTAGACAACGTTGTTGTCCACGTCGATGGACTCAGCGGGCACACAGAAGTAGCAAGGTTCGCCGGGAACGACTGGCTCGCCGAGCACCTTGCTGATGATCATGCTCATCATCGGCAGGGCATCAACTTCGTTCGGGCTAACCAAACCATCCTTCATTGGGCGACGGGTCTCTTTGCCGAACACGTTAGCCAGCTCGAAGGCAGCTTCGCCGATTACGATCAGCTTGCCATTGTGCACCACGTAGGGCACCTTCAGCTTGGTCAGCATGTTCTTGGAATAGACATCGCTGCCGATATCCAGGAACGCATTGCGCTCGACATTGACGGTGATTCCACCCTCACTGTTCTGATGCGCTGCGGCGATGTTGGCAGTGCCGAGGTCGACACCCTTGCCAATGGCTACATCCGCACTCGAAGCGGTCGCGGCCATACTTTCCCCACCGGTCGCGCCCTGATCTTGCATCTCATCCATTTGATCGTGGTCGTTGTTGTTAATCTGATCTTCGGTCATCTCTACTCCAGCGGGGCGAGCGCGCCTCAGCCGCCTCCCTTTAGTTTCTTCAGTCGCGCCAGGTTGCCGGCGATACCGCTACCCTGCTTCGACTTGACTTTGACATCATCCATATTGGATTCGAGCTGGACCTCGTCGACATGCTTGAACAAGCCCTCGAGGTTTGCCTCTCCCACATCTACCGCACTGCTGACACCCAGCTTCTTGCCGAACTTGTCCATGCGGTCGTTCATGCTGGCAGTCAGCTTGTCCAGTGCACCCATCAGGCCTTGCTCTGCGGCCTCAGTGCCAGCGCCAGCACCAGCGCCCTGGCCCATGTTGGCCTTGATGTTCGCCATCTCGTTCATGAGGCGCATCATCATGTCCATGCTGGGTGATTCGCCGCCTGCCATGGCAGCACCTTGTCCGGCCAGACTCTCAAGCTCATTGACCCGTGCCTGCGCGGTCTCGAGCTGCTGACGGAGTTCCGCAAGCTCAGAGTGCTCGCGCTGACGCTCCACGGTCAGAGCCTTGAATTCCTCACGGCTCTTCTGGACCAGGTGATCGGCGTCTTCCGGCGATACCAGGCCGGATTCACTGACCGCCCGTTGCACCGCCTCCTGAATCATCGAGGCGATATGCTCGGCACGGATGACGCGAACCTTCTTGCGACCCTTACTCTTCAGCTCGTCCAGAGAGGTCGATTCCGAGCGGGCAGAAAGCGCTTCTTTGACCTGGCAAATTGAATCCATAGAACCATCCGTGCGCCCCACATATGGCAATAGAGCGCTCGTCTGACCTTTCGGACCGGTGTCCTCGGGACTTGAGAGGGATGGTTCGGGGGCAGCCTAAAAGGGGATGCTGTCAAAGTCGGCGCTAGCGCCGCCTTCGTTGGCATCGACGGGTCCAGTACCTCGGCCGCCGGCAGATGCTCCTGGATTATCCTGAGCTTCCCGGCCTCCAGAACGGCCGCCCATGAGCTGGAAGTTCTCGACTACCACCTCCAGCTTGCTGCGCTTGCCACCTTCCTTGGCTTCCCAGGTCGAGTATTCCAACCGACCCTCCACGAAGAGCTGGGCGCCCTTGCTGGTGTACTGGCTGAGGATCTCCGCCTGACGCCCCCATGCAGTGAGATCCACGAAGCAGGTGCTTTCCTTGGTCTCGCCGTTCTGGGTGTAGCGGCGATTGACGGCCATACCGAGCTTGCCGATAGCCGTCCCTCCCTGGGTGTAGCGCATCTCGACATCACGGGTGAGGTTGCCGAGGAGAATGACTTTGTTGAAGTTTGCCATGGTGATCCGCCGCACCTCCAAGCTTGATCCGGTGGAGGCCGAAGGAACGATCGTAGCCATCCGTGCTCCTCCTTTGTATCCTGCTCCTCGCAGGGGGCCATGGAAAGCCCGGACGCGAGCCCCTGCTCGAGACCTCGCGTCTGGATCGGTCAGCATCTCCCCGGAGAATCCATGTCAGGGACACAACAAGAGCGCCGTCGCGCACCTAGGGCAAAGGCCTCTTTCCCCATCCTCATGTCCGAAAGCGGGGATCCGAGCGAGGCAACTCTCAAGGATCTCTCCACAAACGGACTCTGTTGCATCTACCCGCAGCCCCTGCAGGAAATGAGCCTGCTCTGCATCGATCTCGACCTGCCCGGCGGCAAAGAAAGGCATCGCATCCAGGGTGCGGTCGTGCGCTGCGAAGAACAGAAGGGCGGCTTCGAGGTCGCTGTCTTCTTCACCGAAGTCAGTCCGGATGCCAAGACTGCCCTCGAGGCCTACGTCTCGGCGAACGTGCCGGTTGCCTAGCTATCGAACTGGGCACTGAGGTATCTGGGTATCCCCGCCAGATCCTCTCTGAGTTCGACCTGCCGGAGAAAGTCCGCCCCAGTGAAGAGCTCCAGGGAAGCCTCGGCGGCACCGACCCCGGTTTCGACGAAGATCCAGCCGCCCGGACTCATGAAGCCCGGCAGGCCCGCAAGGATTTCGCGCACAGGCGCCGCAGGATCTCCCGCCGGGGTAAATAGCGCCACTGCGGGTTCATGATCGCGAACATCTAGCGCCAAGAGCTCCGTTCGCGCCGGATCCACGTACGGTGGGTTGGATACCAGAAGATCGAAGCGCCGGCCTGCAGGAATCGGCTCCCAATAGGAACCATGCAGAAGCTCGATCCGATCGCTGAGTTCATGCTTCTCCAGATTCTGCCGGGCGAGGGCCAGGGCCTCGGCACTCACGTCCGTGGCGCTGATCAACAAGTCTGGACAGGACATGGCCAGAGCGATGGCGATAGCTGCGCTGCCTGTGCCCATGTCCAGGCATCGCTGGGACTCGGGAGCCAGCTCCAGAGCCAGCTCCACCAGCCCCTCGGTCTCCGGTCTGGGAATCAGAACCGCTGGGCTGACCGCCAGCACATGGCCATGAAACTCCCAGTCGCCGAGGATGTACGCGAGGGGCTCACCCTGCCCACGTCGCGCCACCAGGGCCCGCAGTCGATCCTTCTCCGCAACGCTCAGTGGACGGTCGTGCGCTAGATAGAGCTGCATGCGATCGAGATCGAGGACTCGCCCCATGAGCAGCTCGGCGGATCGAGTCGGAGCATCGATCTTGCGTTGCTCGAAGTACCCCGTTGCCGCACGGAGTACTTCGAGCACGCTATCCGGGGACTCGCTCAGCGACGCCGCCCCGATCCCCGCGCACCCTTGGTACTGCGCTCGGCAGCCTTGGCAACCTTCTGCTGCTTGGCAGCCTTGGCGCCACCAAAGACCGCCATGAGCATGAAGAGCTCCGCGAGAAAGGCGCCGACGAAGACGAAGACCTTGCCGGTTCCGAAGGCACGGAAGAAGTTGCCCACCTTCTCGGTAGCGGCCGGGTTGTTGAAGTCGGTCATCCCAGCCCAGACTTCGCTCCAGTCCACCGCGATGGGAACAGCAACTGCGCCTTCGAGAGCCAGCGCCTGGGCATCGATGAGAGCGCGCACCGCTGGTTCGTCGAAGGCCGAGATCAGGTTGAAGAGTTCGACCACGAAGGGGATGAAGCAGAGCCCAACCCAACGCAGGTTCTTGCCACTGAATCTCGCAGAGTGAATGGCCCCCCACCAACTCCAAATCATGCCTATGGAGATCAGCATGAAGAAGGCGCCGCTCATGGTCTTGTAGCCATTCATTCCCCATTCGGGGCCGAAGGGCATCATGCAACCAACGAACATGATCACGCCGGCAAACAGGAAGCGGTAATACTCCTTGTCCGCGGTTGGATTGAAGGCTGGTGGCGGCAAGCCTGGCAATCCTGGACGCTTGGCAGGTGCGGGCGCGGCAGCGGCCGCTGCAGGTGCAGCCTGAGCCGGCTCGGCAATGGGCTCCAGTTCAGGCATGTCGTCGTGCTCTTCGGTCATGGGACTTCTCCGATAGATGAGGGTAGAGGGGTCGGTAAGAGGGCTATGTCCAGCTGAGGAATTCTGTTCTGCCTAGAGGTCCTCGATCCGCTGCTCGCGATCCACGGCAAGCAGAGCGGTCATCACCGGCTCCAACTTGCCTTCCAAGATCTGGTCGAGGGAAAAGTTCTGTCCAAGCCGGTGATCGGTCAACCGACTTTGCGGAAAGTTGTATGTTCGGACGCGCATGTTGCGATCTCCACTGCCCACCTGGCTCCGGCGCTCCGCCGCCCGCGCCCCTTCGACCTTCTGCCTTTCCGCATCCAGAAGGCGAGACTTGAGCAACTTCAGGGCTTTGGTCTTGTTCTTGATCTGACTGCGTTCTTCCTGACAGAAGACCGCCAAACCCGTTGGTTTGTGAGTAACGCGCACTGCCGAGGAAACCTTGTTGACGTTCTGGCCGCCAGGGCCGGATGCCCGCACCGCCTGCCATTCCAGATCCGAGTCCTTGACGTCCACCTCCACGTCCTCGGCTTCAGGGAGAACTGCCACTGTGGCTGCGGAGGTATGGATACGCCCCTGAGATTCGGTGGCTGGCACGCGCTGGACCCGGTGGCCACCCATCTCGAAACGCAGGTAGTTGAACACTCCCCGTCCCTGGATGCTGAAGATTGACTCTTTCAGGCCTCCCATGTCCGCGGCAGCTTCGGAAATGGGATCGATCTTCCAACCCATGCGTTCCGCATAGCGCAGGTACATGTCGCGCAAGTCCCGCACCCAGAGAGCCGCTTCTTCACCACCAGTCCCGGCACGAATCTCGACGATGGCGGAGCGAGTGTTCTCACCTTCGCTGGCCAGAAGCGAGTCGATGAGTCCCTCAGCCTTGCGAGAGGCGTCCGCTTCCAGAGCAGGCAACTCGGACCGGGCAAGTTCAGCGAGTTCAGGGTCTGCGCCGGGCTCGAGAAGGGAGCGATGCTCTTCGATTTGTTCCCAGAGATCGCGGTACTCCTGATACCTGCGCACAGGATCCTGCAATCCACCGAGCTCTCGCTGGACCTTGACCATGCGATCTGGAAGCTTCAGAACCTCCGGATCGCCCGCCATAGCGCTGAGTTCGTTGAGTCGTGCAACCATGCCGTCAAGCTTGGCCACGATGCGGGGGCGCAGGATCTCATTCATGGAGCTGAACGAGGTCTGGCGTTTCTTGGTTCAGGAGCACCGGGTTCAAGAACAGCCTCAGGTGCGTCCAGGAACAGCTACTTGTTCGGGCTGCCCTTGGTTTCACCATAACGGCGACGGAACTTGTCGACTCGTCCCGCGGTGTCGACGAACTTCTGCGCGCCGGTGAAGAAGGGATGGCAGTCCGAGCAGATATCGACCTTGATCGTCTTCTTGGTGGACTTCGTCTCGAAGACGTTTCCGCAGGCGCATGTCACTTGGCAGGCGCTGTACTGGGGATGGATATCAGCTTTCATGATCGCAACTCCTGTGCTCGGGGCAGCCACAGGCAGGGTGCCGGGGAGGCGCCCCCCGCAGCCGATTCTCGGCTTGGAGGAGCGGCGCATTCTAGGAGGGGATGCCGAGGGTGCAAGCGCTCAACGCAGCCAGCGCAGGAGGCCACGCAATTCTCCAGGTCGGAAGCGCAGGCCCAGAGCCTCGACCTGCTCCGGTCGGAGGCCCTCGGGGACACTCCAGATGCTGAGCAGATTGAGCAGAGCGGCTCGTTCCAAGGGGTCCAGACGAGACAACTCGGCTGCAGGCAGGATGACCCCAGCTGCCAGCCAGAGCTCCCCATCCTGAGGATGCATGGCCGGAGGGGCCCCGCGAATCAGCTTCACCGCACCCCCGCGCTGGATTTCGGCCAGTGGAGCGACCGTGCCAGGGAAGATCTCACCCGGGGCCACCAGATAGAGCAGCATGGCTCGACCGCGAGGGATTCCCGAGGGCAGGGGCGTCCCAGTCTCGAGAGCAGAAGGAATGTCGCTCCCCGCCGCCTCAGCCGGCTCTTCCTGGAGCAGGAAGTTCAGACCGAGAATCAGGCAGAGCCCGAAGCCCAGCCCGATGCCGATCCGGCCGCCAAGGCCTAGAGCCATCCGGCCTCCGAGTTATGACTCAGCAGGGCGCGCAGGGGAGAAATAGCCAGGCCGATCACTGTGTCGATTTCACCACAGCGCAGACGCATGAAGCGTCCAGCCTCACCCTGGATCCCGTAGGCCCCTGCCTTGCCTACCCACTCACCGAGGGCCAGGTAGCTCTCGATTTGATCCTCACTGAGCTCGGAGCAGCTCACCCGGGCAGTGGAGACGTCGAGCCACTCAACAGCCTCATCCCGGGCAAGCCGCCGCACACAGGAGGCGCTGTGCACCTGATGCTCACGGCCACTCAGCGCCCGGAGCATGGCAGCAGCATCCGCCCGATCCCGCGGCTTGCCTAGCTCGCAGCCATCCAGATCAACCACCGTGTCCACAGCCAGGACGAGGGCTCCAGGCTCGGTGATCTGGGCCCCGCGGGCCTTGGCGCGAGCGCGCAGGCGGGCGAGTTCCACCGGTGTCCCCGAGCCACGCGGCTCCTCCCCCGGCTCGACCGTGGTGAAGGGGATGCCCACCGACTCGAGAAGAGACCGACGGCGCGGGGATGTGGATGCCAGATAGAGCACGATGCTGCCCGGATTATCCCTCAGGGAGCGGCGGATTGATCGCGGAAACCCGCGGAGCTCGTCGCCTCGGGCCCTACGGCCTCGCCAGAACTAGCTCTTGGCCTTCGCCGAGAGCCGACTGAGCTGGCAGGTGGGGCAGAGTTCGGCTTCGAGGTTGGGCTTGCCATCCACGCCATCGGGACCCACCAGGAGAGGCAGGTGTCCGAAACTCGCCAAGACTTCTCGGTACTCGCTGACGAAGGTCTCAGCCGCCTTGCTCTTCGGATCCAAGCCCAAGCGCAGCTGCGCTCGCTGGGTCGAACGCGGCGAAGTCGCCAGCTCTTCCAGGTTCATGACCGTATTGATAAAGGCGATGCCCTTGGGCGGGATTGCAGGAACACGCTGGAAGAAGCTCTTCCGCTCAGCAACCACCGCCTCGCGCAGGGACTCCATGTGAACACCGTTCTGATCGTTGTAGATCTCACCAATGGAGTTCTTGACCACCAGACAGCGCCGCAGTGCATCCGGAATGTCCAGATCCTCGATGAGCTCAGCGATCTCGAAGGCCTCGGTGAGTCGGAACTCGTTGCGATCGACGTACTCCTTGTCGATCCGGCGTAGGACTTCCTGGCCGTAACCGCAGGGCAGACCTTCCGCAAATACTATGTGCATGTAGGCCTGGACCAGATCTCCCGGCCGGGGCTCAGCGGGCTTCTCCAGGCGCTCGAGGGCCGTACGCAGACCATCGATCAGCCCCCGGAGATTGGCAGGCGAGGGCGCCAAGGGCTCACGAGGATCCTTGATGGCCGGCGTCTTTGACGCAGTTTTCTTGGCAGACTTTTTTGCCACCTTCTTCTTCTTACCCGCCGCGGGACTCAATAACTCAATCCTCTGATGAAGTCGTCTCCGAGGCCTTGGCCTCGGCTACCGGCGCCGCCGGAGCGTGCTTCGCCCGCCACTTGGCTTTGGACTTGCGACCCTTGCCCAACTGCCTGGGTGGGGTAAATGCCTTCGGCTTGGCCTTGCTCTTGCTCCGCTTGCGCGGGCTGGAGACGGGCATTGCGATGCCCGACTGCTTGATCAGGCTGGTGACGGTCTCACTGGGGCACGCGCCGACTGAAAGCCAATAACCCACTCGTTCCGCATTCAAGCTGAACTGCTCTTCCTTGCGCTTGGCTTTGGGAAGGTAGTAGCCCAGGGTCTCGATGACCCGTCCATTGCGCGCGAAGTAACCTTCAGCGGCGCAGATACGGTAAGTGGGGTGGTTCAGGCGACCAAAGCGCTTGAGACGCAGCTTGACTGCCAAAGGTGACTCCTGGATGAAGCGGTGCGGAAGGGGCCCGGCGAAAAGGGCGGAACTTTATACCTCGCGGCCCCTGGAAAGCCACCGGACCCGTGGAATTTCCTGCCAGGGATCAGCGCTTCCTCCGGCGCATGAAGCCACCGAGCTCATCCAGACCCCCTTGAGCGCCTGGGCCGGGCAATCGGCCTTTCTTGCCGGTCTTGGGCATTCCTGGCATCCCAGGCATTCCTGGCATGCCGCCGAGTTCACCGAGATCCGGCATCCCCCCACCCATCATGCCCCCGAGCCCGCCCTTGCCGAGCTTGGACATCATCTTCTGCATCATCTTGAACTGCTTGATCAAGTCGTGCACCGCCTGCAGGTCGTTGCCGCTCCCGCTGGCGATCCGCCGGCGCCGCTGAACGTGGATGACGTCCGGGTTGCGACGCTCTTGGACAGTCATGGAGTGGATCATCGCCTCCACCCGCTTGAAGCGATCATCATCCAGATCCACGTCCTTCAGCATCTGCCCCATGCCGGGAAGCATGCCGAGGACCTTCTTCATCGATCCGAGTTTGCGGATCATGTTCAGCTGCTTGATGAAGTCCTCGAAGTTGAAGCGGCCGCGGAGCATCTTCTTGGCGTCCTTCTCAGCCTGCTTCTCGTCGATGACCTCCTGGGCCTTCTCAACCAGGGTGACCACGTCGCCCATGCCGAGAATGCGCCCGGCCATCCGCGGTGGGTCGAACTCCTCGAGATCGTCCGGCTTCTCGCCGGTGCCCACATAGAGAATGGGTCGACCAGTCACCGCTTTCACGGAGAGCGCCGCACCACCGCGGGCATCGCCATCCGCCTTGCTCAGGATCACGCCGTGAATCGGCAGGCGCTTATGAAACTCCAAAGCCGAGTTCACCGCATCCTGGCCGAGCATGGCATCGCAGACCAGGAGCACCCCATGGGGCTTGCACTTCTTGTGCACCTCCTCCAGCTCGCGCATCAGAGGTTCGTCGATGTGCAAGCGACCGGCGGTATCCAAGATCACCAGGTCATGCTGATTCTTGATCGCATAGGCGATGCCGCGTTTGCAGATCTCCGGCGCGCGACCGGAAACCCCTTCGGCATGCACTGGAATGCCGAGCTGCTTACCCAGGGTCTGCAGCTGCTCGACAGCTGCCGGCCGCTGCAAGTCTGCCGCAACCAACAAGGGATTCTTCTTCTTGGTCTTGCGCAGTAGCAGCGCCAGCTTGGCACAGCTGGTGGTCTTACCCGAGCCCTGCAGGCCAGCGGTCATCAGGATCAAGGGGCCCTTGTCCGCATGGGGTAGACCGGTCTTTTCCCCGCCCAGAAGCTCGCTCAGGCAATCGTGAACAACCTTGACGAACTGGTCACCCGGATCCACGGCCTTGATGACATCCTGCCCAAGGGCCCGTTCCTTGACGTCCTTGATGAAACCCTTGGCGACCTTGAAGTTGACATCCGCCTCCAAGAGGGCCTGCCGAACGGCACGGATGCCGTCATCGATGTTCTGCTCCGTAAGGACTTTCTTGCCGACGAGCGCCGTGTATGCGGAATTAAGAGCACCAGCCAGGGAGTCGAACATGGGCGTTATGTATAGCGAATAGCTGCCGAGGTGAAGGGTGAATCGTGGCTCGGCTGTTCCTGCAGCCCGGGAGGGTTAGAATTTACCAGCCTATGGCTGGCATCTGCAGCCGTCACCAGCCCAGGGCGCAATGAAGAAGGAACGGATCATCACCTGCCTGGCATTCCTGAGCAGCCTCTGCCCTGCGCAGGATGAAGATATCCCACTCGAGATCCCCGCCAAACAGCTTCGCCCCTACGAGAAGCCCATCCTCGATCTGGCTGCCATCGATCACCGGGAAGAAGCCCGCGAGCTCCGTGACATCCTCGCCGAACTCGGCCACAGGGAGAAAGCTCTCGCCTCCCTCGACCGCCGCGTCGATCGCGTCAAGGCGATCACTCGCAATGCCGACCGACGACTGGACGGGATCGCCAAGGCCATCGAGAAGGCCAACTCGAATCTGGCTTCCCAACTCGGCAAGCTCGAGACCCCTGAGGAGCGGGAGCTCCTCGCCAGAATCTTGCTCCGCCTCGACCAAGATCAGGCGGAGGCGCGCGAGGTCCTCGGCCAGGTTCGTCAGGGAGATCGTTGGCTGAGTGCGGCGGAGGCCGCCTTCGCCGGACGTTGGCTGGAGATCCACACGGCAGTACAGACCGCCCGCCACCTGCCAGTGGAGGTCCAGGTCTCCGCCAGCGATCAGGAGCTCATCAAGGAACTCTTCGGCCGGCAAGGCCATCGCATCGCAGCAGCCGGCCTGAGCATCCACAGCCCTTGGCCGCGATCCAAGACCATCCGAGTGGTCAAGAACCTGCTCCGCGCCATTGCCCTGTCCAAGCACTTGATCGATGGCAGCCCGATCGAGATTCCCCAGGGCCTGAATCACGAGACCATTCTCTTCACTGGCAGGTCCATGTACCGAAAGGCCATCAGCGCAGATCTGCGCGCTGCCAGGGTCGACCCGAAGATGGCTGAGATCGCTCCGCGCTATGCCGCCTATTTGCGCCTGGACGGCTCGGAGGTGGTGAACGGCATTACGGAGAATCACGCCCTCGGCGGCATCTTCAGCCAACTCAGCGGCATTCTAAACAACCGGATTCTCGGCACTGCGGCCCAGCCGAGCCTGATCGTCGGACACGGAAACTGGGTGCTCATGTCTCTCACCGGCGCCCAGCTACCGGGCATCGCCTTCTTCGACGAGGGCGAATTGGAGAAGGGCACCAGCGAATCGGATGCCAGTAGTAGGCAGCAGCGCCTCCTCCGCGGCTCCGGACTCATGGGTGCGCGCTCATGGCTGCGCTCGAGGGTGCAGCGTGGGGACGATCCGCCATGGTCGCGAAGCTTCGAGGATCAGGTCGGTAAGGTCGGTGGCGAAGACATGCTCAAGGCCACCTTCGTGGTGGAGTATCTGCAGCTGCGTGGACCCATCGGCGATCTACTCGAAGCCAGTCGCCTGGCAGTGCACATGGACAAGCTGCAGAACATCGCCGTCATGGCGGAGGTCCTGGGCGAGGACCTGGCCGACTTCGAAAAGACCTGGCGTGAGTGGATGCGGGGCATTCCCGGTGCGAACGATTCCCTGCTCGCCCGAATCCGCGGACCCAATCAGGAAGCGAGCCCTGCCAAGGACGCCTTGGACTATCTTCTCGGCACACGCAATCAAGTCTACGCGGGCAGTACCCTACCCCTGCCGATCCTCGAGCTCAGCGAGGAGCTCTCCCTCGGAGCCCTGGCCCATGCCAAGTATCTGCAGCTGCATCCGGACCAGTACTCTCGCTGGCCCGAGGCGCACGAGGAGTTCAGTGACCGGGAGGGCTTCTCCGCCGAAGGTTGCTGGGCTGCAGCCCATGCCATCATCGATGGGGACAGCAAGTCGCCGGCGCAGAGCATCGAGAACTGGATGGGCACCTTCTACCATCGAGTTCCCCTCCTCCATGCGGGACTCCTGCAGATCGGCTGGGGAGAATCGGATGGCATGGCGGTCATGGATGTGGGCTCAGTGGTCGCCGAACTCGACTATCCCTGGCGTGCAATCTGGCCACCGCAGGAGATGCTGAATGTGCCCAGGACCTTCGTCGCCGAACTGCCGAGCCCCTTCCCCGGGCAGGAGCAGTCGGACTGGGGATACCCCATCACTTTGCAGCTGGGAACGAACGGTCGAGATAGCACGCCGCAGGTTCGCATGAGCCTGCGCGCGGACTTTGAGAATGGAGCGCTGGTTCCCTGTCTCTTCAGCAGTCCACAGGAGCCGGGGAACGCCCAGCTTGTTCCGGATCGAGCCTGGTGCCTGATCCCGAAGAAGGCCTTGGCTGCGGGAACGACGTACTGGGTTGAGGTGGAGATCGAGCGAGACGCGGAGGAAGAGGTGGAGAGTTTGAGTTGGTGGTTTCGGACGAGGTGAAGTGCATCGAGGAAGATCTCCATGATTTGCATGGAGACTGCAGGATCACCAGGGCTGGCAGAGTTTCTTTCGCGGGCTAGGCTGCTCTGCAGCCAGAAGGATCCGAGTCAGCATGTTCAAGAATCCGATTCTCAGTCTCATCGTCTGCCTAAGTCTCCTGACCTCAACTCTCGCTGGTCAGCGAGAGGCTCAGCTCTTTCCACCGGAGCCCGGCTTCGACGACGAATTCGGGAACTCCGTGGCGGTCAGTGGGGATTGGATCTTGGTGGGCTCTCCGGAGAACGACAGCCGCGCTGAGGGGGCCGGCATCATCGACTTCTACCGGCGCAATGCCGCGGGAGCCTGGTCACACTTCGAAAGACTGCTGGCTCCAGAAGTCGGAGAGGGTGACCGCTTCGGGCACAGCGTCGCCATCGATGGCGACTGGGCTGTTGTGGGATCGCCGGAAGCCGCGCCGACAGGATCGCCCTTCGGCAAGACCTATGTCTTCAAGTGGACGGGCAAGAACTGGGTTTACAAGCAGACCTTGACCGCGGCGGAAGAGTTTGACTTCTTTGGCAGCTCCGTGGCGATCGAGGGATCCCGAATCCTGATCACGGACAAGCGGCGGCTGTATCTCTACGAACTCTCAGGCTCAACCTGGCTGCGACAGTCCCACGTGACGAGACTCATAGCGGGCGGGTTGACCGGTCGGAATGAGGTCAAACTGTCGGGCGACTGGATAGTGGCCATGGACGGAAATAGCACGGCCCCACAGTTCTTCGGTCAGAAGGTGAAGGTCTTCGAAAGGGTACCGGGAGGTCTGGCACCGCGGCATTCCTTCGAGTTTCCTGAGGCAAGGGACGGCGCATTGAACTTCGACCTCGACGACAAGTGGATGGCGATCGGCGATCCGTACTTTCCTCAAGATCCAAAATTCTCGGGGAGGGTCACGCCCTATGAGCTGGTCGATGGAGCCTGGAAGAGGCGACGCGACCTGCTGTACCCCCAGCCTGAGATATCAAAATCGTTCGGCAGAACGGTCGACATCATGGGCGATCGGATGCTGATCGGGGCCCGCAACGCAGTCAGCGAGTTCGCCTCCGAATCAACCCACGTCTACCGCCTGGTCGGCTCGGAGTGGATCCATGAGGGAGAGATCGCGGTCCCTGAGTATGTGAACAGCGGCTTCGATCCTCCGACTTTATGGGGCAGCGAAGACAACTTCGCCATGAGCGAGAATCACCTGGTCTATGGCGCCCCCAAGGATCACGGTTTCACCGGAAGCCTGTACGTTCTCGAACTATTGGGGGAGTTCGGTCAAGCCTGTGGCGGGTCCGCCGGGCCTCCCAAGCTGAGTTGGAATACCGGTCTCCCCCGAATCGGTGAAGAATTCCGAGTCTCACTGGGCCCCCTTCCACCCGGCTCGATCGGAGTCGGATTGCTAGGCACCCTAGCTCTGATTCCCAGCCCACTGGACTGGCTCGGCATGGAAGGCTGCAGCCTGGCACTCTCTCTGGCTTCCCCCATCAGGCAGTACCCGCTCACCTATCTGCCCGAAAGGGCAAGATGGGATCTGAGTATCCCCCATGAATCGGACCTGATCGGAAGACCATTCTTCCTTCAAGCCCTCTCGACCGATCCTGGGTTCAACACACTCGGCCTGGTCACAAGCTCCCTGGGCATGATGGTGATCGGAACCGGAGGAAATCAAGATGACTAGCCGGCAGGCGCTCGGGATCCGGATCCTTTCCTCGATCATTCTCGTTTGGGGAACCCAGAACTGGATCCCCGCCCAAAACATGCAATCGTTCCCCGGGATGGGTAGAGGCCCAGCCGGAAGCGTGGACATCGAAGGGAACCTGATGGTTACCGGTGAACCTGAGACGAGTCTCGTGGTCGAGAATCAGGGAGCTGTCTCGATCTTCAGACGGAGTGGCAACCAATGGCTTCTTGAAGAAACTCTCACAGCAGAGGTTCCTGTCGCTCGTGAGGGCTTTGGTTCTGCGGTCGCCATAGAAGGCGAGTACCTGGCAGTCGGGGCACCGGGATTGGATTACGCTGACAATCTCTTCGGAGCTGTCTACATCTTTCGTCAATCCGAAGGCAACTGGGCTCTTGAACAGCGCATTGAGCGATCGGAAAAGACCGCGAATGACCGCTTCGGAAGGAGTCTTGCCCTGGATGGCGGTCTCTTGGTTGTCGGTTCGCCTCTGGCTTCAGATGACGAAAGTTATGCCGGTGCGGCTTACGTCTTCACCAGTTCAGCGGGAATCTGGCAGGAACAGGCCCAGCTGATCGCCCCGGAGATCTTTCCTGACAGCCAATTCGGGACAGTTGATGTCTACCGAGGCAGGATTGCCGTAGGAGCACCGGGGGAGCCGGTGCCTGTCCCCGGGGTCGGCGCGGTTCACATCTTCGACTTCATCTCGAACCATTGGGTTCGAACGAAGCACTTGACCGGAAACGCGTCGTCCTTCTCCGCAGTGTTCGGGGAGCGACTGAGCCTGGATAACAACCGCCTGGCCGTCGGCTTCATGACCGAGAGATTCGTGCACGAAATCCAAGTCTATGACTGGAACGGATCGCAGTGGAGCCTGACTCAAGCGCTTACAGCCCCCTGGACCGAGCGGCTAGACACGGACCTCGATCTGAAAGGCGATCATCTCCTGGTCGGCGGATCTCTTGGTTTCCCGGCACCCATCCCAAACTCCCCTGCTGGGGGCGCCTATTTGTTTCATCGTTCGGGATCGCAGTGGCAACTAGCCGGCTATGTGCCCAATCCGGATCCGGTTCAGGGGGATGAATTCGGTGCAGCTGTCAGCCTCGACACGAATCTGGGAATGGTGATTGCCGCTCCGAAGAAGCATGCGAAGCCCGGTTTTCCCTCGCCTCCTCGCGGGTCCGCGTACTTCTATGAACCGCTCCTGGAGTTTGGATCAGGCTGTCCTCCTTCCGATGGGCAGATCTCCATGTCGGCTGTAAACGGCTACCCAGGGCTGGGCTCTTCCCTGTCAATCCAACTCCAAGGCCTTCCTGCCAATGCGGCTTGCGTCGGAATCACGGGCAGATCCACTCAGTCCTGGGCCGGAATTCCACTCCCCCTGAACCTGGCCGTCTTGGGCATGCCCGGCTGCGTTCTTCGCATGAGCCTCGACAGACTCAGCTCCTTTCAGGCGAACCAAGGGCAGGCTCTATGGGAAGTCGATATTCCAACGAATGAGTCCCTGATCGGACAACCACTGTACCTACAAGTCGTCTACAGCGATCCAGGCGCCAACGCTGCGGGGCTGAAGTTGAGCCAAGCCCTGCGCACAGAGGTCATGCAGACCTATTGAGGTCAAAGCCCGGTTTCTGCAGAGGGAATTCGACAGGTCTGGTGCCAAGACCAACCCCGGGACGCTCCGGGCATTCTCAGCTAGCATGAACCCCATGCGCTCCCTCTCACTCCTCTTCCTCGCCAGCCTTACCAGCCTCGCCAGCGCCCAGACAAACACCAAGCTGCAGGCGCCGCCCAATCCGCAGGCTGACTTCTTCGGGGCGAGCTGTGCCCTCGACCGCGACCTGGCGGTGCTCGGCGCCCCCTTCGAGGACTCCGATTCCCTGGCCGCCAACAATCACGCCGGCGCGGTCTACGTCTACCGGCGACAGGGCAATGCCTGGATCGAAGAGGCCCGACTCGAAGCTCCAACCCCCGCCGCCGATGATCACTTCGGTTCGGCGATTGCGATGAGCGGCGAGTTGATCGTCATAGCTGCCAATCGCCGCGACCTGCCGGGCAAGCCGGACAGCGGCAGCATCTTCGTCTTCGAACCGATCGCCGGCAGCTGGACCGGTGAGGAGATCAACTCGGCGAATCAGGGCGCCGGCGACTTCTTTGGCGACACGGTCGACATCTCTCGTGACCGTATCGTAGTGGGCGCTCCCTTTGATGATGCAGTCGCCACCGACTCAGGCGCGGCCTATGTCTTCGTCCGAGACTCCGGGGGCTGGATCGAAGAAGCAAAACTGAAGGCCTCGGATGCCTCGGCCGGGGACCGCTTCGGGGCCGTCGGCATCTCCGCTGATCGCATCGCCGTTGGCGCTGGCTTCGACGATCATGTTGGTTTGAAGGACGCCGGATCGGTCTATGTCTACCAGCACGACGGCTCGGCTTGGAATGAGACCGACCGACTGCAATCCGGCCGGCGTGGGGCCGGCGAGTCCTTTGGACTCCGCGTAGCTGTGGATGCGGACAGCATCGTCGCTGGGACACCACTGGGCTTCGGCAACGCTGCGGAAGCTGGCAGCGCGGATATCTTTCGCTTCGATGGCACTGCATGGCAAATCGAGGGACGTATCCAGGCGCCGGACGGTGACCTGCAAGAGAACTTCGCCAGCTCTGTGGACATCGAGGGCAACCTGGTCATCGTCGGCGCCCGCTTCGCCGAGATCGATGGGCGCAGCGCAGCCGGTGCAGCCTATCTCTACAAACGCGGAGTCGATGGCCTGGGAGATCCCAATTGGCAGATGGTCAGCAAGGTGGATTCTGGGGACGGCAACCAACTCGGCTATGGCTCGTCAGTTGCGATTTCTGGCCCGGAGATTCTCATCGGTGCGCCCCTGGCCACGAGCGGAGCCAACGAGAATGGCGCTGGCTACTGGCAGGAAGTGGATGTGGCCACCGTCTTCGGACTCGGCTGCCCGGGCTTCGCCCTGCCCATGCCGGTGATGACCCCAGCTAGCGAGGTGCCACGTATCGGCGAAGTCTTTCGCCTCGACTTGAGCGCCCAGGCGCCACCCCTCCTAGGCGGAGCCTTCGGTTTCCTCGGTCGCTCGAATCAAACCTTCGGAGCGATGGACCTGCCCCTGGACCTCAGCACCTTCAACCTGCCCGGCTGCGAACTCCTGGTAAGCGTGGACTTCCAGCAGCCCCTCAGAGGCGGATTCCCCGGTCGCTTCTACTGGGAGATCCCCGTGCCTGATGACAGCAGCATCGTGGGCACGGCGGTCTACTTCCAGGCGATGACCTTCATCATCATCCCATCTACCGGCGGCTTCGATGTGGCGCTCAGCCGCGGACTTCGAGCGCGAGTTGCTCAGTAGCAATCAGCCGTCGTTGATGCGCTCGATGTCGGCGCCGATGCCTTGTAGCTTCTGCTCGATGTGCTCGTAGCCGCGGTCGATGTGGTAGACCCGCCGCACGTCCGTGTGGCCATCGGCCACCAGACCAGCAAGAACCAGACTTGCGGATGCACGCAGATCCGATGCCATTACCGGCGCCCCGCTCAGATGATCCGTACCCTGGATGATGGCGCTCTGCCCTTCTCGGCGAATGCGTGCACCGAGACGACCGAGTTCGGAAGCGTGCATGAAGCGTTCCGGGTAGACCTTCTCGGTAATGACCGAGACACCGTCCGCACCGGTCATGAGAGCCATGAACTGAGCCTGGATGTCGGTGGGGAACCCGGGATAGGGCAGGGTGGTCACGTCCACCGCTGTGATCTTGCCATCAACGGTGGGCAGGTTGCGCACGTAGTCCGGCCCGAGTTCGAAGTCTGCACCGGTCGCCTGCAGGCGATCGATGACCGCCAGCAGATGTTTGGGCTCAGCCTTCTCGACTACGATCGGTGAGTTGGTCATCACCGCACCAGTCAGATAGGTCGCAGCCTCGATGCGGTCCGGGATGACCGAGTACTCGCAGCCATGCAGGACTTCCACACCGCGAATGGTGAGAGAGTGGGAGCCGATGCCATCCATGTCGGCACCGCAGGCCACCAAGAAGTTGCAGAGGTCTACGATCTCCGGCTCCATGGCGACGTTTTCCAGATAGGAAACGCCCTTGCCGAGCACCGCAGCCATAACCACATTGGCGGTGCCGAGCACTGTGGGTCCGTAGTTACCGCCGAGGTAGACCGTGCCGCCGGTCACAGGCCCGGAGGCGGTTACGTAGCCGTCGTCCACATCCAACTGGGCACCGATGCCCTTCAGCCCCTTGAGATGCAGGTCGACGGGACGATGGCCGAGCACGCAGCCGCCAGGATAGCTCACCCTGGCCACACCGCGCCGAGCCCAGAGAGGGCCGAGAACCACGAAGGAAGCGCGCATGGTACGCACGAAGTCGTAAGGCGCGCAGTACTGGGTCTTGTCGACGGCTTCGATGGCCAGGTCGCCGTTCGACTCGCGCTCGATGCGCATGCCGAGTCGCGTCAGGATGCGACGCATGTTGTCGATGTCCTTCAGTACCGGAACGTTCTTGAGAAGCACCGGCCCGTCGACCACCAGGGTCGCCGCCAAGATCGGTAGTGAGGCGTTCTTGCTACCGGAGATCTGCACCGACCCTTTGAGGTCACTACCGCCCTTGATTCTGATTCGATCCACTTACCCCTCCCGGGTTCGCGGGCTGCATGGGACTGACCCTGACCGGTCGCGGTTGCTCACTGCGCCCTACAGTTGGCAACGGAGGGGATCGTAACGAGGAATTGCCAGGCGATCCAGGGCGCAGAAAAGACGATGATGAATGCATGTCGAGCATGCGCCTGCTCCTGGTCTGCCACGGTCTACCTCCGGAGAGCGTCGGCGGAGTTGAACAGCACGTAGATGGGCTTGCCCGCGCCCTCATGGGGATGGGGATCGACGTCCATGTGTACAGCAAGACCCCCGGCGAAGCGGGCCAACCCCAAGGGATGGTGGTCGCTGACGATTCGCAACCCTATCCAGTTCATCGCGTGGTCTATCGCTACGAGGACCTGGAGCAGATGGCTGATCTGTATCGGGTCCGAGTCCTCGACCAAAGCTTCGCCGACTTTCTCGGGGAGCACAGTTTCGATCTCGCTCACCTGCATCATCTCACCGGCATCTCGGTGGGAGCCCTCGACCAGCTTCAGCTCGCCGGGATCCCCAGCGTTCTCAGCCTGCATGACTACTGGATGATCTGCCCCCGCGGCCAGATGTGGCACCGGGAGGGCTCCGCCTGCGATCGAGTGGAAGCCCAGCGCTGTGCAGACTGCCTGCAACCGGGCTTCGGCTCCCTCCTCCAGGGGCCCGAGGACCTGCGGCAGCACTATGCTTCGACTCTGACCAGCCTGGCCCTGCCGGCCCAGCTGGTCATCCCCTCCGCCAAGGCCATCCCCCCCTTCGCGGATCTGGGCCTGCCACCGGAGCGCTTCCTCGTGGTCGAAAATGGCGTGGACTGCCGGGCCCTGAGCCCCCTCGCCCCGCCCCGACCCAAGGACGGGGAGGCTCTTCGCATCGGCTACCTGGGTAGCCTCATACCCAGCAAGGGTCTGCATGTCCTTCTCGAGGCCTTTTCCCATCTGCCCGCGGGCAGCGCCAGCCTGCACATTCATGGCAATCGGGTTCCCTACCACGGGGATCTGGACTATGGGGAGCGCTGTCTCTCCGGGCTGGGGCCTGAACAGGGGATTCACGACCATGGTCCGTACCAGACCGAGGACCTGCCCCAGATCCTCGCCGGCCTGGATCTGCTCGTGGCGCCGGCTCTCTGGCGGGAGGCCTTTGGCCTCACCGTCCGCGAAGGGCTGGCGGCCGGCCGCCCCGCCCTGGTCAGCGCCATTGGCGGCCTGGCCGAGGCGGTGACGGAGGGGGTCGATGGACTCCTCCTGGAAGCGGGCAACGTGGAGCAGCTGAGCCAGGCCCTGAGCCGGCTCTGCGAGGACCGCCAGTTCCTCCAACAACTGCTGGCAGGGGCCGCCCGGCGGGAGGTGCGGGGCTTCGAGGCCATGGCCCAGGAGCTGCTGGATTGCTACCGTCGGGTCCTGGCTGAAGCCGGCCCTCGACAAGAGAAGGGCAGTTGATGGGTCTGATGGTTTATTTGCCGGTCCGTCCTCGCTAGCCTATCGCGCTTTTCCACAGTGGCGGCTCCTGACTCGACCGGGGCCCCTTCCGCGTCCCCGTACTGCGCTTGATGGGGAATCCTCCCCAAGTCTCGCAGGAGAATCGATGATCGAGGAATACAGTTCCAACCCTGAGGGCAGCTCTGCACCTGCTGCACCCAGCCAACCCTCTACCTCCCCACTGGACATTCTCCAGGGAGAGTTGAACCACGAGAAAATCGAGACCTTCAGGGAATCGGTTTTCAGCTCTGTCCACGAGATGGAGAAGCTCAAGGACTGGACCAGTTCGCCCATGGCGAGTGGTCTTCGCCTGGGCCTGGTCTACTGGGCGCTCGGCCAGCACGACAAGGCGGCAGAGATCCTACGCAACGAGGCGAGCAATACTGCTGTGGCCACCTGCCTGGCACGGAGTTGCGTCGCCATCGGCAAGTATCAGGAAGCGGAGAGCTACCTGAGCGGCAAGGACAACGATCCGGTGCAAGCGGTGACCTACCTGAGCATCTTCGAGCGCAGTTCGGACATCGACCGTCTCGCCGAGGGGCTCGAGCGACTGCGTGGCATCCTGTCGCCGGCGGATGCTTGCTTCTTCGAAGGTCGACTGCAGGAGATGCGCGGCGACGCCTTGGCAGCGATCAACTGCTACGACAACGCCCTGGCACGGGATGAGAAGCATCGCGAATCTCTTTTCCGCCTGGCGCTCAATGTGGATCTCCGCGGCGAGGATGAAGAAGCGCGCGAGCTCTACGAACGAGCGCTGATGGTGCCGCCCGTGAACTTCGCCGCGGTCATGAACCTCGGCATCCTCTATGAGGACATGGGCAACTACCGCCGGGCCATGCAGTGCTTCGACCTGGCCTTGCAAGCTTCGCCGAACAACAAGCGAGCGCGACTCTATCGCCGCGATGCGGCGGCAGCGCTCAACATGTACTACGATGAGGAGCAGGAACGCCGCGAAGACAAGCGCAACAAGATCCTGCGCACTCCAATCAACGACTTCGAATTGTCGGTGCGTAGCCGCAACTGCCTGGCCAAGATGGGTGTGCGCACCCTCGGCGACCTGGTCAAGAAGACCGAAGCCGAATTGCTGAGCTACAAGAACTTCGGTGAGACCTCCTTGACCGAGATCAAGGAGATCCTCTCCAATAAGAACATGCGACTGGGCATGGCGACCGAAGAGCTCATGAGCCCCAGCATCGGCGAGAGCCCGGAGCCGACCGTGCCCCCAGAGGAACTGCCGGATCCCAACAGCCCGGATCCTCGCCGGCGCCCGATCAGCGAACTCGATCTGTCCGTGCGCAGCCGCCGCATTGTCGACCTGCTCAAGGTCAAGGCGATCGGCGACCTGGCCAACAAGACCGAATCCGA
This sequence comes from Planctomycetota bacterium, assembly GCA_021776805.1. Taxonomy (GTDB): domain Bacteria; phylum Planctomycetota; class UBA1135; order UBA1135; family UBA2386; genus JAJFFD01. The sequence goes on along the minus strand of JAJFFD010000086.1, from coordinate 33,203 downwards.
ACTTCTGGCCTGCCCGAACTTCGGGCAAACCTCACTCAATGAGATCCGCACCAAGCTCGACGAGTTCGGCCTGGCGCTCCGGAGCTGAGGGTCCCTAGCCGATGTACGACCACATCCGCGGCGAGGTCTGCGAATCGCAGCCCGCCCGGGTGGTCCTGCGCGCCGCAGGAGTTGGCTTCGAACTGAAGGTGCCCGTAAGCACCTCGGCGGCGCTCAGCGCCGGCAAGGAAGCCGAGCTCTTCACGATTCTGCACGTGGTGGATGGCAATCCGACCATGCTCGGCTTTCGCAATCGGGTCGAGCGCGAGCTGGCGCGGCGATTGCTCACGGTCTCGGGAGTTGGGCCATCCATGACTCTGGCCATCCTCTCGTCCTACTCCCCCTCGCAGGTGGCCCAGGCGATCCTCTCCGGTGATGCCAGCACCCTCAAGAGCGTCAAAGGCGTGGGCAGCAAGACGGCAGAACGCCTCTGCCTGGAACTGCGCGATCACGTCGCCAAGCTCGAACTCATCGAGGGGGCTACCAGCGCCGATCCGGTCCTACACCCACCGAGCCGGGAGGACGCGATCAACGCCCTGATCACCCTGGGCTACAGCGAGAAGGACGCCAGGGACCGGGTTAGCAAGGCAGCAGAAGGAGATCCGGAGGCGGGCACCGAATCCCTGATCAAGTTGGTCTTGCGCGGCTAAGTCCGAGCCATTCCAGCGAGGAGCAGGTTCAGGTCGCTGGGGGTAACACCAGCCAGTCGACCAGCCTCACCGATGGTCAAGGGGCGGCGCTGCAGGAGCCGTTCGCGGGCCTCAGCCGAGAGACCGGTGAGCGCGTGATAGTCGAAACTGCGCGGGATGCGCTTGGCTTCCATCCGTAGCAGCCGCTCCACATCCCGCCTCTGCCGCTCGATGTACCCGGCGTACTTGATCTCTGCTTCCACCTCGGAGAGTTCGTCGCGGGAGAGACCCAAGGCGCTCAGCTCAGGCAGAAAGTTCTCGATCACCTCCTCCGGGCGACGCAGGAGCTCCTCCAGACTGCGGTATTCTCGCCGGGTCTGGGCGAGCAGCTCCCGGGCCGCAGTGATGCGAGCCTCCTTTTTGGCGACCCTTTGCATCTGCTCCGCCGGCAGGAGGCCCAAGGCATGCCCCTTGGCGGAAAGGCGCCGATCCGCATTGGCACTGCGCAGGAGGAGACGATACTCAGCCCGGCTGGTGAACATGCGGTATGGCTCGCGAGGATTGACTCGACAGAGGTCGTCGATCATGACGCCGATGTAGGAACTGCTGCGGTCGAGGATGAATGCCGGCTCGCCACGCAAGTGCAGCACCGCATTGATGCCCGCCATCAAACCCTGGGCGGCCGCCTCCTCGTAACCGCTGGTGCCATTGATCTGGCCGGCGGCGAAGAGCCCCCTCAGCCCGGCAACCTGCAGGTCGCCGCGGATTTGATCCGTGCAGAGAAAGTCGTATTCCACCGCATAGCCGGGGCGCAGCATCTCGACCTTCTCCAGTCCGGGGATACTCCTCAGGAAGGCACGCTGCACATCCACCGGCAAGCTGGTAGAGATCCCATTCGGATAGATCTCATCGCTGTCCCTCCCCTCCGGCTCGAGGAAGATGCGATGGGAGTCCCGCTCCGGAAAGCGCATCACCTTGTCCTCGATGCTCGGACAATATCGCGGACCGAGCCCCTTGATGCGGCCCTGGTACATCGGCGAAAGGTGCGCAGCTTCGCCGATGATGGCGTGGGTCTCGGCAGTGCTGCGGGTCACGTGGCAACAAACCTGTTCCTGGCTCAACGCTGCAGTACGAAAGGAAAAAGCCTGGGGAAACTCGTCCCCTGGCTGCTCCTCCAGGATCGAGAAGTCGATGCTCGCAGCAGACAGTCGAGGCGGGGTCCCGGTCTTGTGTCGAGCGAGGCGGAGATCGAGAGCTTCGAGATTGCGCGAGAGCCGACTCGCTCCGGCCTCTCCCAGGCGACCGCCGGACTCCTCCCAAGCGCCGGCAAACAAACGGCCCCCCAGGAATGTGCCGGTGGTGAGCACCACCGCCGAGGCATGCAGCTCCTGCCCATCCGCCAGCCGGACTCCGACGACCCGTCGCCGCTCACCCTTCCCCGCCACCATGATCTCCACCGCTTCGCCGGTAACAATCTCGAGCCCCACCTGCGCTTGCAGGCGCCGAACCATCTCACGGTTGTAGAGCTCACGGTCACACTGTGCCCGGGGGGACCGCACCGCCGGCCCCTTGCGGGTATTGATCATGCGGAATTGGATGCCGCTCGTATCGGCACAGAGCCCCATCTCGCCTCCCAGGGCATCCAATTCTCGAACCAACTGACCCTTGGCGATGCCACCGATGGCCGGATTGCAGGACATGCGACCGATGGCCGCGGGATCCATGATGACGCAGCCGCAGCGCGCACCCATGCGGGCAGCGGCCAGGGCCGCCTCGGCACCGGCGTGGCCCGCACCGACGACGAGCAGATCAAAGTCTTCTGTATCCCCAGGGGACATGCGGGGCTTTATGCCGGACCCTGGACTTGGAGAGCAGGATTTAAGGGAAAAACCATCTCTCGCCCCGCCAAGCCGAGTTGCTGGAAAGCAGCCTCGTTGCCGATAGAGAGGGGATGTGGAACTACATCTTCGCCAATCGACAGACACTCCGAAAGGTCTACAAGCGTAGTCAGCCAGCCACGAGGGCTTGAGCCGCGGGAGGCAAGAGCGCACACTCTGGCCCATGCGTCCCGCCGTTTCCCTCCTGACTTCTGTACTGCTATGCAGCGCATTGACGGCTCAGGGCATCTCGCTTGCGGACATCCCTGAACTCTCCCGCAAGCGCCTGGCCGCCCAGAAGGAGCTCATCCTCACCAAGCTCGAGCCCTACATGGAGGACCTGCACCTGGACGGTGGCAGTGCAGAGAACCTCCGCTATCTGGACGAGAAGTTCACCGAAATCGAAGCGATGGGCGAAGCCGTCATACCCATCCTCCTCGGCTATCTCAGCCCAGAGGACGAGAGCGGTGAGAAGCGCGCCCTGGCTAGCAACGCCGCCCGCATTCTCAGCCGCATGGCGCCAGCCACTTTCGTCGACGAGCTGATAGCCATCACTGCTGGTCGCAACCCGGTCGCGCGCGGGCATGCCATCGACCTCCTCGGCGATAGCGGGGATCCCGCCGCGGCTGCGGCCATCGTTGCCATCTTCGAAAAGCTCCGTGGCGATCCGCTGCGGCGAGCACTGCGATCCCTGAGTAAGCTAAAAACCGATGCGGCGGCACAACTCGCCGTCAGACATCTGAGTTCGAAGGATGCCAAGCTCAGGCTCGCGGTCCTGCAATACCTCCTCTCCTGCGAGGACGCCCGGGTCCTGGACACGGTCCTCATCGCCTTCTCTCAGGAGACCCTCCCCGATCTTCTCCCCCCCTTCATTCGCTACTTCGCCGCGGTCGTCCGAGAAAACAACCAAGTGGCCGAAGCCCTGCTGCCCAAACTGAGAAGTCTCGAGCTCGACCGCCGGGACCAGCAGTTTCTGGCCCGAGCTCTCGGCCACATAGCGGCAGCAGAACACGAAGCGAGCATCACGGCGCTGATGGCCATCCTCGAGGAAGAGGGCGCCTACGATCAGCTGGGGGTATCCGCAGCCCTCTCGCTCCGCGATCTGGGCGAAGACAAGGGCGAGCGCGCCCTCATGAAGCGCCTGGACAACCGGGTCCGGCGAGCCCGCAGCTCTGCCTCGGTCTACGCAGATCGCGGCAATGCCCTCTTGGCCTTCAATGACTGGCGGAAGGCAAAACGCGACTACGAGCAGGCGATCAAGAATGCCCGCGGGATTACCCAGCGTGCCATGTATCAGCTTCAACTCGCCCACTGTGAGGCCAACTTGGGCAAGGACAGACCATTCGTGGCAGCCCTGCGCAGCTCAGGAATCAGCCTGGACAGGATCCGGCTCGAGGCAAAAAAGGACCCTGCTTTCGCCCAAGCCCTGGAGGGCCAGGAGGCCCAGCGCTACCTGGAGACTTTGCAGGACAAGGCCAAGTAGCTGCAGCGAACTTGACCCCACCACCGATGCGGGCAAAGATCAGGGACTTTTCCGCCCCCCCAGCCCTAAGCTGCAAGACCAATGGACGTGCAAGTCCTCGAATCCGGCCCCTGCCGGAAAACCCTGTCGATCAAGATTCCAGCGGAGAAGATCCGCGAGCATCTGGACTCGGCCTTCCAAGAAGCCTCAAAGCAAGCCCAGCTGAAGGGCTTTCGTCCGGGCAAGGTCCCGCGGCAAGTCTTGGAGAAGCGCTACGGCGACTCCATCCGTGCCGAGGCGAAGGAGAGCTTGATCAACAAGAGCTACGAGAGCGCCTGTGACGAACACGGCTTGAAGGTCGTCGGCAGGCCAGAGTTGGAGGGCCTCGACGAAGCCCCCCTCAATCAAGAATCTGGCATGGAATTCCAGATCCATGTCGAGGTGCGTCCAGAGATCGAGCTGGGCGAGGTCACAGGCATCGAGATCAAGGCGGAAGACAGTGCAGTCAACGACGAGGACATTGAGAAGGCCCTCGATCAGATCGCCGATCAGAAGAAGACACTCAACACTGTCGAAGAGCCGGTCGATGAAGGCGACTTCGTCAAAGTAGACCTGAAGTTCGAAAACGCAGCCGGTGAGGTTGTTCAGGAGCGCGACGGCGTGCAACTCAACACGAACATTCCAGTTGCCGGGACGGATCAGGAGATCTTCGCGAAGAAACTCCAAGGCACTGAAAAGGGCAGCAAGTTCGACATCGAGCTGACTTTCCCGGAGAACTTCGAAGTGGAAGCTGTCCGCGGTGAAAAGGGCAAGGTCACGATCGAAGTCCATGAGGTGCTGCGCGTGCAAGCGGCCCCCATCGATGACGCCCTCGCCAAGGACTTTGACTTCGAGAGCCTCGAGGCCATGCGCGCTGAGCTGCGTGAGCGGATCGGCGAGGAGAAGATCAAGAACGAGGAAAAGCGGCAAGAAGACCTGATCATCGAGACCATCCTCAACGACCACCCCTTCGTCCTGCCAAAGAGCCTGCTCGCCAACGAGATCGAGCACCGTAGCCAGGGCCTGAAGCAGCGCATGCAGAATGCCAAGGTCGCCGAGGAGGACATGGAGAAGCACCTGGAGAGCGCCAAACCTGAGATCGAGAAGGACTCAGAGCGCGGGGTTCGCCAGTATTTCCTCCTGGATACGATCGCCCGCAAAGAGAAGATCTTTGTCACCGAGAACGACGTAGATGTCGAACTGCGCAACATCGCAGCTCAGAACAACGTCAGTCCTGACGAAGTCCGGGAGCACTACGAGAAGAACAACCTGGTGACGGACCTTCGTCTGAGCCTGATGGAACGCAAGGTCCGGGAATACCTCAGAGAGAAGGCCAAGATCACCGATAAATAGGCGGCAGGAATGGAGGCCCCTTCTGGGCCCGGCGACCAGCTCATGGAGAATATCAAAGACTACATCGTCCCTTTCGTCATCGAGAAGACTGGCCGCGGCGAGCGCCAGTACGACATCTACAGTCGACTGCTCGAAGACCGAATCATTTTCATCGGCTCACCGATCGACGACAACGTCGCAAATTCGGTCATCGCCCAGCTCCTCTTCCTTCAAAAAGAGAACAAGAATCAGGACATCAGCATGTTCCTGAATAGCCCTGGCGGCAACGTCACGTCTGGGCTGGCCATCTACGACACCATGCAGTTCGTGCAGTGTCCGGTGGCGACCTACTGCATCGGTCAGGCCGCATCCATGGGTGCCGTACTCCTCGCAGCAGGCAGCCCCGGTAAGCGACACGCCCTGCCGAACGCGCGAATCATGATTCACCAGCCATGGGGCGGGGTGCAGGGCACAGCCGCTGACATCTCCATTCAGGCCGAGGAAATCCTCCGCATGAAGTCCACCCTCAGCGAAATACTGGCTCAACACTCGGGCAAGAACCCGGAGCAGGTTGCCAAGGACAGCGACCGGGACTACTTCATGAGTGCGGCGGATGCCCGCGAATACGGGTTGATCGACGAAATCGTCGAGACTGCGAAGTAATCCACGAGCGAACCGTCATTGACAGGCCCTTCACCTACAAGTCTGGCTATCATAGCCGCATGCCCATATGCCCAGGTCGGGCAGGCAGTTGAGACCGATCCATGTCCAGGAGTTCCGGAAACAAGGGCCGCTCGGTAGAGCGCTGCACCTTTTGCGAGAAGTCCCGTCACCACGTCAAGTCACTGATCGCGGGACCGCCCGGGGTCTACATCTGTGACGAGTGCATCGAGATCTGCAATACGATCCTCAAGGAAGAGGATCGGCGTTCGCAAAGCCCCTCCTCCCCGGCCTTCGTCAAGGACATGGTCCTCAAGGACAAGGTCCCGACTCCGGAGGAGATCGACACCCGTCTGGGCGACTACGTAATCGGACAAGATCACGCGCGCAAGATTCTGTCGGTCGCGGTCTACAGCCACTACCGACGCCTACACGCCCGCTATCACAATCCGGATCTGGAGTTGGAGAAGAGCAACATCCTGCTCGTCGGCCCTACCGGATCCGGCAAAACTCTGCTGGCCAAGACCCTCGCCCGCCTCCTGGACGTGCCCTTCGCAATCGCTGACGCCACGACCCTCACCGAGGCTGGCTATGTGGGCGAGGACGTCGAGAACATTCTGCTCAAGCTCCTGCAGTCGGCAAACTTCGATGTCGAGCGGGCGCAGCAGGGCATCGTCTACATCGATGAGATCGACAAGATCGGTCGCACTACCCAGAACGTCTCTATTACTCGCGATGTCAGCGGCGAGGGTGTGCAGCAGGCCCTTCTCAAGATCCTCGAAGGCACGGTTGCCAACGTCCCCCCACAGGGTGGTCGCAAGCATCCGGAGCAAAGCTATATCCAGGTCAGCACGGACAACATCCTGTTCATCTGTGGCGGCACCTTCTCCGGGATCGAGGAGTTCATCGCAAGACGCCTGGGTCAGCAAGTTATCGGCTTCGCCAAAGAATCAGTCGGCCCTTCGCGGATCAGCGAGGGAGCGATGAAGGATCGTGACGCCCTGATCCCCCACCTTGATCAAAAGGACCTGGTGGACTTTGGCCTCATCCCGGAATTCGTCGGCCGATTGCCCGTGGTCGCTCCCCTGCGCGCCTTGACCAAGGATGAGATCGTCTCGGTCATGACCCAGCCCAAGAACGCGCTGATCAAGCAGTATCAGGCTTACTTCGAGATGGAGAATTGTAAGCTCGAGCTCACCGACGACGCCCTGAGCCAAGTGGCGGAGATCGCCATGGAGCGCGAGACGGGCGTGCGCGCCCTGCGTTCACTCTTCGAGGATCTCCTACTCGAGCTGCGCTACGATCTTCCCACCAACAAGGAAACCAACCGCTTCGTGATCACTCAGGAACTGGTACAGGAGCGCCTGGTCAACAAGGGTCTGGGCAGCAAGGGGAAGGACAAGCGCGAGACCGCATGATCTCCGCGCTCACCGAGCGTGACGACGGCCAGGTCCTCGAGCTCATTCGCAAGCACGGCGGCAAGGACTTTCAGGCACGCCAGATCTCGCACTGGCTCTACCGCCACGGCGCCAAGAGCTGGGAGGACTGCCGGAATCTTCCCAAGCCCCTTCTCGGATCCCTGGCTGCCGAGCACTCCCTTAGATCCTGCCAACTCGGGACTGTCGACATCAGCCGAGATGGCACTCGGAAGATGCTGGTGCAGCTGTCCGATGGCGAAGCGGTGGAAGCGGTCCTCATTCCGGAGGGACGGCGACAGACACTCTGCCTCTCCACGCAAGTCGGCTGCCCAGTGGGCTGTGTATTCTGCGCCTCGGGCCTCGATGGCCTGCGACGCAACCTGACCCGTGGGGAGATCCTCGAGCAAGTGATGTTGGCTCGGGAGCTACTGCCAAGAGGGAGCAAGCTAACCAACCTTGTTGTCATGGGCATGGGCGAGCCAATGCTCAACCTTGATGAGCTGTTGCCGGCACTGGCGCGCATCCATGACCCAGAGGGCATCAATCTGGGGGCGCGGCGAATCACCGTGAGTAGTTCGGGCTATCCAAAGATGATCGACCGGTTCGCAGAGACCGAGCCGGCCTACAACCTAGCGATCTCTCTCCATGCGGCCGATGAAGACCTGCGCCGGGAACTGGTCCCCCATGCGCGCTGTAGCGTGGCGGAGCTGCTCGCCTCAGCAAGGCGCTACTTCGAACGCAAGGGCAGAGAGGTCACCTTCGAAGTGGTCCTCCTCGGAGGCCGCAATGACCGAATTGAAGATGCCAGGGCGATGATCGCAGCTCTGGACGGCTTCCCCTGCACGGTGAACCTGATTCCCTGGAACCCAGTTGATCGCATCGCAGGTCTGCAGCGACCCTCGGAAGCCTCGGCTGAGAACTTTGCCGAGCGCCTGCGTGCCGGCGGATTGAATGTCACCCTCCGTCGGCAGCGTGGCGCAGATCGCTCAGCGGCCTGCGGCCAGCTGCGCCTGGCCATGGGGACTGCTTAGCAAGCACTGCTTGGCAAGCACTGCTTAGCGGATCACCGTCTTGGGCTTCTTGGACTCGACCCTCTCCAGGGAGGGCTTCTCCGCATCCTCGAGTTTCTCGGCTTGCAGTTCCCGCTCTGCACCTCTGCGGTTGATCTTGACCCTGACGGTCTCCCCCCGCGGGATCTCTTTGAGGACCCGAGCGATGTCAGCCGGTGAGAAGATGCTCTCGCCATTGATCGCGGTGATCACATCGCCTTCCTGAATCGCCAGGCTCTCGGCCAAGGAGTCGTCTAGAACCTCACGGACCACCAAGCCCTGGCCGGCTTCCAATCCCAGGAACTCACCGACTTCCGGCGCCAGAGACTGAATGGAAACGCCGAGGCGGGCACCCTTGTGCGCTTCGCTCCGGACCCTGGGTGTCGCCGGACTGCGCTCCAGGCGCCGAATGGGTCCAGGTCCGAAGTTCAGACGCAGGTCATCGGGACCGATCATGAACACGCCAGCCTTGTTCAGGTAGCGCTCGGCAACCTCCGGATACTTCTCGCGAAAGCTCTCCATGTCGGGAGCCTCATAGACCTTGGTCTGGTCACTGCCGTCTGCGTTCTTCTCTTTGACCTCCACACGCACGGCATCCGGGCCGATCTTGACGCTAGTTCCGGAAGAGCTAAAGCCCTGCCCATTGAACTGGAGGTTCTTCAACTGAGATTCCAAACGCTTGTTCATCCGGCCCATCTGGTCCTGTAGATCGAGCATCTGGATGCGGAAGTCGCCAAAATCGTCCAGGCCGCGCAGATCAAAGTCCAAGTCGAGCCGCTCGATGATCTCTGCCAGGCTCTCGTCACCGCGCGAACGCAGCAGACCCAGAGGTGAGCTACCTCGCTTGAAGGGATCCTCATCGCCGGCTTCGATTTCTGCCATGAGATCCCTGGCCCGCCAGCGCACCTCCGTATCGGCATGCTCCTCGGCGGCTTGCTTTAGGGCCTCGAGAGCCTTCGGACCGATCTCCTTCAACCCTTCCTGCGCCGCACGACGCTTGGCATAGCGCTCGGAACCCAGATTCTCGATCAAACCCCTAATCTCAACCTGGCGCTCGCTGGCACTTGGCTCCTTCTCGAGCTTCTTGGTTTCCTGTGCCGTCACAGGGACGCAGAGGCTGGCGGACAGCAGCCAGCAGAGGGTGCTAGGGAACTTCATTGCGATCTCCATAAAGAGGACTCGGGTTATCCAGGGGCGACGCCCCCCCATTTGAGCCATGGACGCTCAGCGGTCAGCAAGACTCCCGGCCTGCTCAGTCCCTTCCCCGGACAGCCTCGCCCTTGGCGCGCTTCCTGGTCTCTTGCAGGCACTTCCGGAGGAGCTCCCAGCATTCCCGCTCGCTGGGCTCGAGATTGAGCCCCGAATCTGAGGGGATTTCACCACACTCCAAGTTCCGCTTCATCCGCAGCTTCTCATAGCGGCGAATGAATCTCTCCCGCTCCTCGGCACTGATCTCTTCGGCTTCCTTGTCCGCACGTTCAAAGGTCGCTCTCAGGGTCGAAGGCAAGTCCTGGCGGTCGATCGAGTAGCCAACCGGGACGGTCTTGGCGAAGGGATCGCGAATGCTCGGTGCCAAGTCGGACTCGCTGATTGGCGGCCGGTCCAGAAGGCTGGAGCCGGGCTCCCCCGCACTGAGACCGAAGTTCAAACCGATGAGAAACAGTGCCATGGCTGCCACTGCCGCAGTAGCTCGTGGCCATGAGCGTCGGGGAGCGGCGCTGCCGAGTAGCGGCCGCTTCTCTTGGCGCAGGCTCTGCAGGATGTCCTTGTTGAGTTGGGCAAAGAACTCCTGCCCCATACCCTCGCGCGGAGAGAGTCCTGCGAGCAGCTTGCGGGTCCGCATCCAGGCGCCGAGCTCCCGTCGACAATCCCGGCAGTCCTGCAGGTGACTGCGTAGCCGACGATCCTCATCCAGAGGCAGATCGCCTCCGAGCAGGAGGGAGAGGCGCTCACGCACCGATTCGCAGCTTACTCCTCTGAGCCCAGCCATCTCCTAAGTCGCCAGGCGCTCCCAGTGTTCTCTGAAGATCTGCCGTCCACGATGCAGCCGCCAGCGTACGGTCGCGTGGGTTACATCGAGAATGGGCGCGATTTCACGGCAGCTCATGCCATGAATGTCGCGCAGCACGAGCACGGACTTGAACTTGGAGTCCATGCGCTCGAGGACATGCCAGACTTGGCCCTGAGTCTCCTGCAACTCCACAGGCTCTGAAGGGCTCTGCCCCGCGTCCACCCAATCGCCAGTCTCCTCGAGATTGACGGCTCTAGCGCTGCGGATCTTGCGCAGGGCATCGATCGCCAGATTCATGACAATGCGGTAGAACCAGGTGTAGAAGTTGCGAGCGAAATCGAAGCGATGCAGGGATCGATGCACTCGGACGAAGGCCTCTTGCACCACGTCGCGCGCATCCTCGCTGCGACCGAGGACGTGGTAGGCGATCCAAAATGCCCGCCGGTAGTAGCGCGACACCAGTCCGGCAAAAGCGTCCTCATCTCCCTCGAGAGCCAGACGGACCAACTCCGTATCACTCACCTCCGCCGAGGGCGCCTCGCCGAAGATCGGCGGCATGATGCCGTTGGGCAGGGCGCTTTCCAGCGCAGCGGAGCCAGGCTTCGGTCTGGCACCCCTCGCTGAGGAAGAGTCAGTTTGTGGCAGGTCGGTCATGCTGGTGAGGAGCTTCGACGATTACGCAGGACGCGGGCCAGTCGTGAGAGCAATGTTGCAAGTATGGGTCCTGGCCCAGGATGGGCAAGAGCTGCCACTTCGTCAAGCGGCTGCGGTCCGGCGTATCATGGCCCAAGGGCAGAGCCAGGTCGCTCGCTCAGCGTGAGTCTCGGCGCCGCAGGATGAAGAGCTGGTTCCGGCCGTCGCTGGCATCGATCACCCGCTCGGCAGGCAGGAAGTCGCTGGGCTGATCTGCCGATGGCAGCAAGGGAGTCCCTTCCTCATCGAGTCGGGTCGGCAGCATGCGCAGCCTGAAGACATCCTCCGGGCCCTTGAAAGCCAGGGGCACCAAGGAAGGCCCGTTGATGAAGACCGCAAAGTCGCGCACCGGCGGCTCCTCATCATTCAATAGGAGGAGGCAGGGGACCGTGCGGCCAAAGGAATCGATGGCCTGAATGGCAAACCTATCAGGGCCGCTGGCACAGGCGGGAAGCAGGAGGCAGAGGAGAGTCAGGCATACCGCTGATCTAGTCACTTCTCATACCTCTTCACTGTGAGCGCCGCGCCTTCGGAGGCAATCGCGAGAAACTCCGCCTCGCTGTACCAAACTTCCAGAGGTTCGTGATCGACTTGTCTCACCTGCACGAGCACACGCCGGAGATGGGTGAAGTCCACGCTTACATACCTGGGGAAGGAGCCCAGGCCGATTCCGTTCACGTAGAGGAAGGCATCCTCGGGACCGTTGAACCGGCGAGTCACGCTGGAAGCACAGGCACTGAGGGTCACAAGCGTGAGAAGAGCGATCAGCACCGGGCGAAGTCTCTGCAACCAACACATAGGGTCCTACTTCTTTCCTAGGGGCTTACCCATGCGCCGGAATTTCTCATGCCGCTGGGCAAGAAGGGTCTCGACAGGCATCGATTTCAGCTCTTGCAGCCAGAGCACGATCTGCTCAGCCACCGCCTCCACGGTCGCCTGTGGATCTCGGTGCGCACCCCCGAGAGGCTCGGGGATCACATGGTCGACAAGACCATGCTTGAGAAGTTGAGCGCTGGTCAGATTCAAGGCCTCGGCGGCCTCGGGAGCTTTTTCGCCACTCTTCCAAAGGATGGCCGCGCAGCCCTCGGGAGAGATCACCGAGTAATATGAATGTTCGAGAATCCCAACACGATCGCCCACACCGATGCCCAGAGCTCCACCCGAGCCACCCTCACCGATCACAAAGACGATGATGGGCACCCTGATGGCGAACATCTCGAGGATGTTCCTGGCGATCGCCCCCGCCTGGCCGCGCTCCTCAGCACCGATCCCGGGGTAGGCGCCAGGGGTGTTGATGAAGGTGACGATGGGCAGCTTCATCTTCTCTGCCAATCGCATCTTGGCGAGCGCCTTGCGGTAGCCCTCGGGATGAGCACAGCCAAAATTGCAGGCCAGCCGATCCTTCACCGTCTTGCCCTTGCGGTGTCCGATCAGCATGAAGCGCATGCCCCGCATGCTGGCGAGCCCGGTGACCATCGCCCGATCGTCCTTGTAGAGACGATCGCCATGCAGCTCGGTGAAGTCATCGAGCATCATCTGGATGTAGTCGGAGGTCAGGGGTCGATCCGCATGCCGCGCGACGCTGACTTCCTCCCATGCGGATAGGTTCTGATAGACGTCGGCGGTCTGCCGCTTCAAGCGCTCTTGAAGGGCGACGATTTCCCCGTTCAGATCCAGGTGTGTGGTGCGCGCGAGGCGCTTGAGCTCTTCGATCTTCTCCTCCATTTCCAGGAGGGGACGCTCGAAGACGAGACCACGACTATGGTTGTCGGCGCTTTTTGGATTCACGTCGGTCACTGGGCGATTCTCGTTGCCCGCGAGGATAGCAGGCCGGGGCAACACCGCTCGGCTTTCTGGGTTTTCTTCTGTCCGGAAGCCAGCTCGGGTCAAACCAGGCCCAGGAAGGACGCTTGCTACCGGCCCTTCGACCCGGCATGTTCTGTCCATGGACGCATGGCGCGTTGAGGTTGCACCCAAGCCGAACCTTCCCGACCCCGCCGGCCACTCGGCTGAACTCGCCCTGAAGACCGCTGGGCTGGCACTGGAGGGGAAACTGCGCTGCCTGCGCGGTTATCTCATCGGCAGCGAGCTCAGCGCGGCAGAGGTCCAGCGCTTCGCCAGCGAGGTGCTCGCCGACTCGGTCTGCGACGAATTCGAGATCATCCCGCCAGGCGAGGTCCATCGCCCTCCGGCTGGCCGCATATGCGTGATCCCTCGGCCGGGGGTGACCGACTCCGTAGCGATCTCCCTGCAACGGACCCTCCGAGACTGCGAGCTTCCGGCGGTCCCCACCGGCACCTACCAAGTCTTCGAGGTCCCCGGGAACCATTCCCCAGAGATCCTTCGGGAAAAGGCCGAGCAGGCCCTGGCCAACGAGGTAATTCAAGAGGTCTTGGTGGCGGAGACTCCACTCGCCCTCCCCGGACCCGGTGGCGAAGCGGACCTGCGCGTCCTCGATGTCAACCTCCGTGATCTGGACGCTGCCGCGCTCCTGACGATCAGCCGCCAGGGCGGACTCGCCCTGAATGGGGCCGAGATGCTCTGCATCCAGGAGCACTATCGCCAGCTCGGCCGCGAACCCCGCCAGATCGAACTCGAGACCATCGCCCAGACATGGTCCGAACACTGCAAGCACAAGACCCTCACCGGCAAGATCCGCTTCGAAGGCAAGCTCATTGACAACCTCCTGAAGAACAGCATCGGACGGGTCACCAGGGAATTGGATCGCGAGTTCTGTCTCTCGGTCTTCGTCGACAATGCAGGAGTGATCGCCTTCGATGAGGAAGATGCTGTCTGCATCAAGGTCGAGACCCACAACCATCCCTCAGCAATCGAGCCCTTTGGCGGCGCCGGCACCGGCGTGGGCGGTGTGATCCGAGATGTACTCGGCACCGGCCTCGCTGCACGCCCGGTAGCGAGCAGCGACGTGTTCTGCTTTGCCCCCATAGACATGCCCCAGGAAGAGGTCCCCAGGGGCTGCCTGCACCCCATGCAAGTCCTGCGCGGAGTTGTGGCGGGAGTCCGCGACTACGGCAACCCCATGGGCATTCCTACGGTCAACGGCGCCGTGCACTTCGACCCGGGCTTCGTCGGCAACCCTCTGGTCTACGTGGGCAACGTGGGGATCTTGCCACGCGACAAGATCGAAAAGGCTGCCCGACCTGGCGATGTCATCTTGAGCATCGGCGGACGCACCGGTCGTGACGGTATCCACGGCGCGACCTTCTCGTCCCTCGAGCTACACAGCGAGAGCGAGATGGTCTCCAGCGGTGCAGTGCAGATCGGTGACCCAATCACCGAACGCAAGGCCATGGATGCGGTCCTACGCGCCCGCGACGCCAATCTCTTCTCCTCCATCACCGATTGCGGTGCGGGCGGCTACTCATCGGCCGTCGGCGAAATGGCCGAAGGTCTGGGTGCAGAAGTCGAACTCGCCGAGGTCCCCCTCAAGTACCAGGGTCTCTCCCCATGGGAGATCTGGATCAGCGAAGCCCAGGAGCGCATGGTCCTGGCGGTTCCACCGGAGAACCTGGCGGCGATTCTGCAGATCTGCCGGGAGGAGGACGTGGAGGCCAGCGCCATCGGTAAGTTCAACGACTCCGGCAAACTCATCCTGCGTCACGCCGGCATCGTGCATGGTGAGCTTGATCTCGAGTTCTTGCATGAGGGGCTGCCGCGCAGCGAACGGCAGGCGGTCTACAAGCCTAGTGATCTCCAGGATCCGGACCTGCCGGCGGAAGACAAGCCGGGCGAGGCGCTCCTCGCAGTGCTCAGCGACTTCAACGTCGCCAGCAAGGAATGGATCATTCGCCAGTACGACCACGAGGTTCAAGCCGGCGCTGCTGGCAAGCCCTTGGTTGGACCCGCTGCGGACGGCCCCGCCGATGCGGCGGTGATCGCCCCCAAGCTCGGTTCCAAGCGAGGCTTGGTCCTCGCCAATGGACTCAACCCCCGCTACTCCCGCATCGACCCGGCGGCCATGGCCGAGTGCGCACTCGATGAGGCCATGCGCAATCTGGTCTCCGCCGGCGGCGACCCGGAGAACACGGCGATCCTGGACAACTACTGTTGGGGCAACTGCGAGGACGAAGAACGCCTCGGCGGCCTGGTGCGCGCTACCCTCGCCCTCTGTGACCTCGCCCAGACCTACCGCACACCCTTCATCTCCGGCAAGGACTCGCTCAACAACGAGTTCCGTGATGGCGATCGGCTGATCTCGATTCCCGGCTGCATTCTGGTCAGCGCCATGGGGGTCATTCCGGACGTCACCCGTAGCATGAGCTCGGACCTGAAGCAGGCGGGCAACCTGCTCTACCTGGTGGGAATCAGCAAGCGCGAGCTTGGCGGCTCGGTGTATTGGAAGACCAAGGGCGAGCTCGGGCGATCCGTTCCCCGTGTCGAGGCGGAGTATGGCAAGGCCGTTCTGGATGGAGTCGCCCGTGCGATTCAGGCCAAGGCGGTCGAAGCCTGTCACGATCTGAGCGAAGGTGGACTGGGTGCCGCTCTCGCTGAGATGTGCCTGGCCGGTCGACTGGGCGCCGAAATCGATCTCGCTCAAGTCAAAGCAGAGGGACTGGAACGCAGTGAAGAGATCCTCTTCAGCGAGAGTCAGTGCCGCTTCCTGATCGAAGTGCAAGCCGCGAAGGTCGCCGACCTCGAAGCCAATCTGCATGAGCTGGACTTCGCCTGCATTGGTCAGGTGCAACAAGCTCCGGAACTACACTGCAAGAATGCTGCGGAGACTGTCTTCCGTCTGCCCATGGAGAAGATCCTGCATGCCTTCAAACATCCCCTCGACCTGGACGGAAGCATGACTGGAGGCCAGCGATGAGTCGAGCCAAGGCGATGATCCTCCGTGCTCCAGGCATCAACTGCGAGCGCGAAACTGCCCATGCCTTCGAGTTGGCCGGTGCGGAAACCGAATTCGTGCATGTGGGCCGCCTGATGCAGGAACCCAAGCTCATCGAGAACTTCGCGATCATCGCCGTTCCCGGTGGCTTCGCCTACGGCGACGACATCTCGGCTGGACGCGTGCTCGCCAATCAGATGCGCAACCGCCTCGGCCCGGAACTGCTGCGCTTTGTCGAGCGCGGCGGACTCGCCTTGGGGATCTGCAATGGGTTTCAGGTACTGGTGCGGCTCGGCTTGTTGCCACGCACCAAGCCAGGTGAACTCGAAGAACAAGTTTCGCTCAGTCACAATCTGAGCAATCACTATGAGTGCCGTTGGGTCAATCTACGCAGCCGACCAAACCGCTGCGTCTTTCTGGATGATGACCTGCAGCTGCGCTGTCCCGCTGCCCATGCCGAGGGCTACCTGCAGAGCAGCGATCCGGCCTTCGAGAGGCTGCTCCTGGATGAAGGCTTCGTCACCTTCGTTTATGTGGATGAATCCGGAGAGCCAACCACTGCCTACCCAGCTAATCCCAATGGCTCCCCAGCAGGTATCGCTGGGTTGACGGATGTCTCCGGCCGCGTGCTCGGGCTCATGCCACATCCGGACCGAGCCTATCTCCCCCATCTCATGCCTGATTGGCGCCGCGAGGGACTAGAGGACGAGACCGAGAGCATGCGCCTGTTCCGCTCGATGGTGCAGGTGGCAGAGGTAGAAGGCTAGTTGATCGGTCGGTACTAAGGACCGTCCCCGCTCTGGGATAGACTTCTCCAAGATCCCATGAGCGCCGAAGCAGCCAAGTCCAGCATCCTGTCCAAGCTCCCGGAAGAGCTTGCCTCCCTGCCCTTCGGCAGCCCGGAGTTCAAGGACATGAACGCCAAGCTGGCCCAGGAGGACGAGGACAACTGTGCGCCGGTGATGCGGGCCATGCCGACCTGGATCAACCTCACGGGCACCACGGTCTGCAACCTGAAGTGCTTCATGTGCAACCAGTTCCTCGACCCGAACAGCCCCAAGTGGTTCATGACCGATGAGGTCTACGAGAAGGTCGTCGCCGAGCTCTACCCCTTCGCCAAGACCGTGCAGTTCTCAGCCTTTGGCGAGCCCCTGATGACGCCCGGCATGGAAAGCAAGCTCGATGACCTGGAGCGCAGCAATACCAAGCTGGAAATCGTCACCAATGGCACTCTGATGATGCGCGAGAGTCGCTTCCGCGAGAAGCTGCTCCGCACCCTCGAGCTGGTCACCTTCTCCATGGATGGCTCAACTGCCGAGACTTACAACTCCGTACGCACGGGCGCCGACTTCGACTCGGTTCTGGACAACATCTCTCGCTTCGCCGAGCGACGACAGGAGCTGCCCGCGGATGAACGACCGCGGATGAACTTCAACTACATCATGATGAAGCGCACCATTGAGGAGGCGCCGCGCTTTGTCGAAATGGTGCACGAGATGGGCGGGGACGAGATCATTTTCAACCACCTGGTCGCCTTCCATCCCAGCCTCGAAGACGAATCTCTGCAGAAGCACAAGCAGCTGGCCAACGAGAACATGGACCGCTGCCGCGAACTGGCCAAGGATCTGGGGATCAATCTACATATCCCACAGAACTTCGATCTCAGCGCAGAGCAAGCCAGGGATCAGCCCGCAAGCGGCGCGGACGAGCATGCGCCCAAGGCCCGCCCCTGTGGCCCACCACCTATCAAGTGCTGGTTCCTCTGGAAGCGGGTCTACATCGGCGTCAAAGGCGAAGTGATTCCCTGCTGCCTGGCTGGCATCCCGAATTTTGGCAGCATGATGGACGAGCCTTTCTGGGACATTTGGAATGGAGAGACCTACCGCACCTACCGCAAGCATGTCTACACCGACAATCCATACGGCCCCTGCAAGAATTGCTACTTGATCTACCAGTCTCCGGACCAGACCGAGGCTGAGGGCTTTCAGAAGTACTAGCGGATGCACGGTCGCACCATCCTGCGTCACGGACTGCTGCCGACTCTCGTCTACCTGCTCGGCTTCATCCTGCTCACTTGGCCGAGCATCCAGCACTTCTCCAGCCACTTCATAACCGACACCGGCGACGGGCTGCAGAATGTCTGGAACATCTGGTGGGTGCAGACGGCCATTACCGAACTCGGCGTGCTGCCCTGGCACACGGACTACCTCCACCATGCCGAGGGCGTGACCCTCATCGGCCAAACCCTCAATCCGATCAACGGCCTGATGGGTATCCCGCTGAGTTGGTTTCTCAGCCCGGAACAGGTCTTCAACTTCATCCTGGTCTTCTCCTTTGTGAGCACCGGGCTGAGCAGCTACTGGCTGGCTCTGTATTTCAAGAACTGCCCTTGGACCGCCCTCCTGGCCGGCTTCGCCTTCACCTTTTCCAGCTTCCACTTCGCACATGCTTACGGGCATCTGCAACTGGTGACCCTCGAAGGGCTGCCGCTCTTCCTCCTGCTCTGGCTGCGCTTCCTCGACAAACCTGACCACTTGCGCGCCAGCGCCGCCAGCGGAGCTCTCCTGCTGGTCATGCTCAGCGATCTCTACTACACCTTCTACGCAGTCCTGGCTGGAGCCTTCTTCTTCGTCTACCGGAGCGCACGACGAGAAGACCCCTGGCGCTACTTCAAACGGGCGAACCTGCTCCCCCTGCTCACCTTTCTGGCGACCGCCTCGCTCTTTCTAGTCCCCATGCTGCTGAGCCTGCTCACAGCCACCCGCGAAGATCCATTCGTGGGCGCACACAATCCAGAAGTCTTCGGCATGGATCTCCTGGCGCCCCTAGTGCCAGGAGCGCACTGGGCATGGGCCCATTTCAGCGAGGGCATCTGGTCCCAGTGGTCCGGCAACGCGGTGGAGTCCTCGGCCTATCTGCGCTGGACCTTGATCATCCCGGCCCTCTACGCAGTCCTGAGAAGTCGCGCCATGGGCCTGCGTGACGAATTCGCCTGGGTGATCCTCGGACTCCTCTTTGGCCTGCTCAGCCTTGGCCCGCTGCTACACATAGCAGGGGAGTCCTATCACGACGTTCCCATGCCGTATTCCGGCCTGGTCTGGCTCCTGCCTCCCCTGGAGGTCTCGGGCATGCCCGTGCGCATGGTCGTCATGCTCATGCTCTCGGTCTGCATGCTTGCGCCGGCCGCCTTGCCCCTCATGGCCAGGCACATCCCTAGCTTCTTCCGGCTCCCGGCACTCGCTCTCTACCTGCTCATCTTCCTGATCGAAACCTGGCCTTACGAACTGCCCCGCAACGCTCTACCCGCAGCGGAGTACGTAGCCATGTTGCGCGACCTCCCCGAGGGAGGCGTCGCCGGCATGGATGGCGAACCGATCTCTCTCTTGCAGCAAACCCGCCATGAGAAGCCCATCAGCCGCGGCTACGTCTCACGCCTACCCATGTCCCTGGCGAAACGTGCGGCGGCCCTCGACGCCCTGCGTGCGGAGAATAAGTACCTCGAACTCCTGCAGGAGTCCGGCTGCCGCTACCTGCTTCTGAGCAAGTTCGAAGCCTCCGGGGATGATCTGCGGGGTCTCAAGAAGGTCCGGCTGGGAGATCGTCACGACATCCTCGTGCTCGATTCCGATCCCCTGCCGGCCATCGAAGTTCCCGCACGGGACTGCGCCTCGGGAGCCAGCCTCCTGGTCGAGCTGGAGACCGATGACCTGAGCGGCCTCCCCCGCAGCTTGACGATCAGGTCGCCAGCGGACGCCGGTCGACGCTTCCTGATGGCATTCAGCCTGGGCGAGGGGCCCGGCAAGGCATTAGCTGACGGGCGAGTGATTCCACTGGACGCGGATGCGCTCTATCAGGCGAGCAGCCTGCCGGACAACCTGGGCTTCCCAGGCAATCACGGCGTCTTGGACCAGGCCGGACAGGCTGAAGTTCGCTTGGCCCTCGACCATCTCAGCGAATTCAAGGGCCGCAGGATCTACTACTGCATCGCCATCTACGACCCCAAGGCGAGCAGCAGGATCTGTCGACTCGGGGGCAGTGGGTCTTTCGTCTACTGATCTTCGCGGAGAATCGATCCTGCCTCTGAGGAACAGGCTTCGCGATCCTGCCCCGACTGAAGCGAGATCTCGCCAGTTGCCCGAGTCACAACAATCTCCAGGAACTGCCCGCTCTCTGGCACCGCAACCGAGAAGGTCGCGAAACCCGGACCGGAGAACTCGAGGACGCGCAGATCTGCCGGCAGGTCTGCCAGTTGGAAAGCACCGTCCGCGTCGCTGAAGGTTGAGCGCAGGGAGGAACGCAGGCCGGGAACCCTAGCGCTGACCAAGGCAGAACGAACCGCCTCACCGCCTTCACTTCGAAGTCGGCCCATGATGCTCCGCCCGGCGGGCAAGACGATTACCAGGTCTGCTTGGACCTTGCCGGCAACGACCTGCACGGGATACTGCAGAGCACCCCAATCCTTTGCATAGACACGCAGCAGCCCTTCTCCGGCAGGCAGATCATCGATCTGAAACTGACCATCCGCGTCCGTCCTGGTCCAGCTTGGCGGCCGCGATACTTCGGCTCCGGGGATCGGCTGACCCTTGGGACAGATCACTCGGCCTTGCACCGAGCCCGCGGACTGCAAGCGAAGCTCGACCGCGTGCCCTGCATCCACCTCTCGGAGCCATAACTTGCATTCTGCGTAGCCGGGATGGGCTGCCCGCAGCAGGTGCAGGCTCTGACCAGCCTGCACACTCAGCTCGAAAGAACCATCCACCTTGGCGAGAGCGGTAGAACCTTCGTCGAGGGCGTAGAAGCTGGATACCTGTGCAGAGGCCAAGGCTCGGCCCGCCGCATCCAATACCCGACCGCGTAGCTCGAGTCGCCCCTCTCGGCCTTGCAGGCTCATGGCCCTGGCCCCCTTGCCAGGGGACGGGTGTCGACGACAAGCCGTCCCCTAGCGCCGGTCTTCCAGCCTAGGCTCCTTCGCAAAACCACGAATGAGAATGGGTCAGTCTGCACGCCCGGTCTACCCGGAGCAGGAGCAGCAGTAACCATCTTCGCGACGAATCCATGCAGGCCATCAGCTGTGCAGAACCCGGGCAAATGTGAGCGAAAACCTCACTGACCCGTAGCTCCCCGATCTGCGCCCGACGCGCGTCCTAGTCTTCGCCGCGAAACTCAACGCTCTTGATGTTGTAGCGCTGCATCATCCGCTGGAAAGCCGAGCGCGCCATGCCCGCCTCATCGGCGGAACGAGTCACATTGCCCTTGTACTTGCGCAGCAGGGACTCGAGGTAAGTAGTCTCGATGGCCGCCACCTGCCGAGCCTTCATGGTCTGAAAGGTCTCGCCGCCGACCGCCTCCTCGACAACCGTGGATACAGCGCCAGTACTGAAATCCTCTGGCAGGTCACTCAGGAGGATCTCCTTACCGCTGCCGAGGGTGCAGGCTCTCTGCACCGCGTTGCGTAGCTGACGAACGTTGCCAGGCCAGGTATGGGCCTTCATGGCGATCATGGCCTCCGGCGAAAAGTCAGCGACTTCGCAGCTTGGATTCCTGCTGAGAAAGTCCTCGAGGAATAGTCGCGCCATCGGCTCCACATCCTCCAAGCGATCGCGCAGGGGCGGGACATCGATTCGTACCACATCCAGGCGATAGAAGAGGTCTGGTCGGAACTCACCCTCGTCGACCCGCATGGCGAGATCTCGGTTGGTCGCGCACACGATTCGGACATCGATGTCGATCTGCTTGTTGCCCCCGACTTTGCGGATCTTGCGCTCCTGAACTGCGCGCAGCAACTTGGTCTGGAAACTCAAGTCCAGCTCACCAACCTCATCGAGGAAGAGCGTGCCCCCAGCCGCCACCTGAAAGAGGCCCATCTTGTTTTCATTGGCGCCGCTGAATGCGCCCTTTACATGACCGAAGAGTTCGCTCTCGACCAGGTTCTCCGGCAAGGTCGTGCAATCCACTGGCACGAAGGGCCGGCTTGACCGCCCGCTGCAGTCATGCAAGTAGTGCGCGAGAAGCTCCTTGCCTGTTCCACTCTCGCCTTGGATCAGGACGGAAGCGTCGGTGCGTGCGGCACGCTCTAGCAATTCTACGGTCTTGCCGAAGAGTTCTGAGCGATAGATGAGCTGGCGTCCGGAGCTGCCGCTTCTCAGTCGCTCCTTCAATGCCTCGTTGCCTTCCTTAAGCTGGAGATGAGCCACTGCCTTCTCCACCCGTTCGAGCAAGGCCTCCTCCTCGAAGGGTTTCGTAATGTAGTCCAAGGCACCGTTCTTCATGGCCTCGACCGCGGTCTCAACCTCAGGATAGCCCGTGATCATCACGACCTCGATATCCGGATCGTTGGTCTTGATCGCCTTGAGAAGGCTGAGACCGGTCATCCGCGGCATCTTCAGATCGGTGATGACCATGTCGTAGTGATTCTGCGCCAGGAGTTCGAGTGCATCCTCACCCGAATAGGCTGTGTCTGTCGCGAAGCCAGCACGCTTCAGAAAGTACGCACAGGACTCCGCAAGGTCGCGTTCATCATCGACAACGAGCACCTTTGCGGGCGTCGTTCTCAAAGGCTCTTGTCTACCTCGGAGAGCGTGTTTTCCCTGCAGTTCTTGCATCGCCCAAATAGCTTGAGGCTGTGACTCTCAATCTGAAAGCCTTCCGCTTTGGCGGCTATTTCCTGACGCTTCTCCAGGGCATCATCGCGAAACTCGATGATCTTGCCGCAGTTCGTGCAAACCATGTGGTCGTGATGACAATGGCCGAGCACATGCTCAAAGCGGCGCTTGCCCTCACCAGTATCGAGGCCTTCAACAAAGCCAGCCGCCTCGAGCATGCTCAAAGTCCGATAGACCGTTGCCCGGGAGACATCCGCATCTTCCTGCTGGCACATGCTCAGGAGTTCATCCGCGCTGAAGTGCGCATGACTGTCTAGCGCGACCTTGGCGATGAGAGTGCGCTGGGTCGTCCAGCGCATGCCGCGCTCGCGCATGAACCGCTCGACAATGGCCAGTTCCTGCGGTTCACCCATGACTAACGAAGAATATAGCCTGCCTCTCGTGGAGGGAAGAACTCCTCTCAGCGGCGGCCGATGTCCCGGCGGTAGTGCATGCCGCGAAACTCGATCTTGCCCAGGGCTTCATAGGCCTTGCTCCGCGCGGCCTCCAGATTCTCTCCCAGAGCACAAGTAGCCAGGACGCGGCCACCGGCGGTGACGACCTCATTGCCAGTGCGCGCCGTCCCACTGTGGAAGACCTGCAGATCCGGGCCACAGTCCACATTCTCCAATCCACTGATGGGAATACCCTTGGGATAGCTTCCGGGATAACCCGGACTCGTGGCCATGACACAAACCGCCGGGCGAGGGTCCCACTCAGGGGCCGCCAGCTCCTCCAAACTACCTTCGGCAGCATGCATGAGGTAGGGCACGAGGTCCGAGCGAAGGCGCATCATCAGCGGTTGTGTCTCCGGATCGCCGAAGCGGGCATTGAACTCGAGGAGTCGGGGCCCAGCCTGGGTCATCATCAAGCCGGCGTAGAGAACGCCTTTGAAGACCCGGTCTTCGCGATTGAGTCCATGCACTGCCGGCAGAAGCACCTGCGCTTCGATCTGGTCGATGGCCCGGCTCATGACCGAGCGCATGGGGCTGACGGCGCCCATGCCGCCCGTATTGGGCCCTTCATCGCCATCAAAAACCGGCTTGTGATCGCCAGCGGTCTCCAGAGGCACCAGGGTGCTCCCATCCGTCAGGCACATGATCGACACTTCGGGTCCTTCGATGCACTCCTCCAGAATGACCGTATTGCCGGAATCACCGAAGCGCGCTTCTTCCATGCACTCACGGATCGCCTTGCTGGCAGCATCATGATCGGCAGCGACCGTCACACCCTTGCCCGCAGCCAGGCCCGAGGCCTTGACCACGATGGGGCCGTCCTTGCGGTTCTCCAGGAAAGCCTGGGCTGAGACCTTGTCCTCGAAGATCCAAAAGCCGGGTTGGGGGATTCGATTGCGCTGGGCAAGGCGTCTGGCATAGGCCTTGCTCCCCTCGATTTCGGCGGCGAGGCGGTTAGGGCCAAAGACCTTGAGCCGCTCGAGCTCGAAGGCGTCCACGATGCCTGCGCAGAGGGGAGCCTCCGGACCGATCACCGTCAGCCCCACTTCTCGCTCCTTGGCGAGCTTGATTAGGCCGGGGATGTCATCGGAGGAGACCGGCACGCAATCGGCAATCTCGGCGATTCCGGCATTTCCAGGCGCACAGATCACCTGATCAACCAGATCCGACTGGGCGATCTTCCAGGAGAGAGCGTGTTCTCGGCCACCACTGCCGACGACGAGGACCTTCATTCTGTGGTCAAGATGGGCGGCGGAGGCAGGCCCGTCAAGACGCAGGTCTAGTTTCGCCGGTACACACCCAGGAGGCAGTTCTCCGGATAGCGCATGCCGAGGGCACGGAAGAGCCGGCGGCTCCAGAGTTCACAGTATTGCAGGATTCTAAAGCGGCCGCTGCTCCGACAGTCATCCAGGTACTGAAATGACTCTTCAACGAAACCCGCAGTGCCTAGGAGCTCTCGCAACCTGCGCCTGCTGTTCATGCGGAAGCAGGTCGGGAAGGTGTCTTTCTCCTCCGTGCGCCAGAGAAGGCTCTTGATACGGTGCCGCCATGACATCGGAGTGAGCCTGGTCAAGAGAGGAACCGGAGAACGGCCATTGACCGTGTAGATGACCAGGCGTGATGCAGGCGCCGAGGCAGAGGCGAGGATGGCAGCCAGACTAGCCGGATCAGCGACGTGTTCTGCCACCATGCGCATGGTGATCAAGTCGAAGCTTCGATCCGGAGTCCAGCAGTCGATGGCTTCGGCAATTCGCTCGTGCACGAAGGGGTTCTCGGCCAAAGTCGGCGCTGGGTCGATCCCGACCAGTAGCTTGCAGCGATCGGCGAGATCCCTTGCCAGGCCCTTGTTGTTTGGGAAGAGATCCCGACCGCAGCCGACATCCAGCCAGCGCGTCTCCGCTGCAACCAACTTCCCCAGCAGGGCCTCATAGTGATCGTCGGGATTGAAATAGTCAAAGCTCCGCCGTAGCCGCGGGCCCCAGCCCAGCTCGCCCTCGCTGCCGTACTTTTGCTCAAAGACTGCCTCCAGTTCGGAGATGCTCGGCGAGAGTTCAGTCATCGACGTCGGGCGGCGACCTCCGTGTCACCACGTCGCAACAGAAGCGACTGACCATCCGCAGAAAACTCGATACGCAGGCCCTTCCCAGAACGAATGCTATAGCTGAAGAATGCGCGCGGCGAGGCAGCCAAGAGGTGAGTTGTCCCAGGGTCGCCCTCTGTAACCATGCTCAAACCCGAGCCTCGCCTGGTGATCTCCATTTCTCCACCCTTCGCCAGTTGATAGCTACCCACATACTTCTGCAGGTTCTCCACGCTCAACCTGACGGTCTCGGGGGGCAGAGCGTAGTCTTCGTCAAAGACCGCCCGCGCGATCAGTCCACTGACCAGGCTGATGGGAAATTCGGAGCGGTTCGAGCTGACAAAGAGCATGAGGTCCTCATCGACATATCGATGGAAGTCGGCTGAGAAGATCCCGTTCCCGCCGTTGTGTGCGATCAGTCGCGTCCCTCTCGAAGTCTCGAAGACCGCCCAGCCGTAGGCGTAGAAAGACGGCGCCCGTCCCTCGCGGATGTGCGGCGCGAAGTAGGCCTGCCGATACTCACCGTGGAGGAGTCCTTCACCGGAGATCGCCTGATGCCAGCGATACATATCACCGAGAGTAGAATGCAGCCCCCCATTTGCGCGCAGATTCCAACTGGGGCCATCATCAAGCATGGGCCGCCCCAATACCGTGCCCCAGAGTTCACCCTGGCGGTAACCTTGCGCCAGATCTCCCGCCACGAATTCGGGGAGCAAGTACCCAGTCCTCTCCATGCCGACCGGCAGAAAGAGTTCTTCGCGAAGGTACTGCTCGTAGCCCTTGCCGGAGATCATCTCGATGATCGCACCGAGCAGGCTGTAGCCCAGATTCGAATAGCGGTATCGACTGCCTGGCTCCCAGGAGAGGCGAGCCGACATCGCGCCTGTGATGGTTGCCTCCCGCGTTGCCGCCAGATCCCAGTCATCACCTAGCACATCTGGCAAGCCAGAACTGTGGGTCAGCAAGTGATGGATGCTGATCTCCTGCTTGTCCTCGGGAACCTGATGGAAGTACAGGTCGATGGAATCGAGCACATCCAGCTCCCCCTCCTGCCAGAGTTTGACGATTGCAGCAGCGGTGAACTGCTTGCTAATCGAACCAACCGTGGAGACCGTCCTGGCATCGAAGCTCTTGCCACGCGCCTCGTCCGCCAAACCATAGCCCAGTTCGAGAAGAACCTCCCTTTCCCTGGCGACTACGAGCCCACCCGAATAGCCCAAGCCCTCCAGTCTTTGCATGAGCTCCCCCACCCGTCGACGAATGGCATCGTCCTCCTCCTGTGCCAGCAGCAGAGAACATGAGAGAAGGGGCAGGATGGCGAGGCGGGCCAGGAGCCCGGGACCTGAAGATTGAGATAATTGACAACTAGCCTGCATGGAGCACCTGACGGGAGCCCGGACACAATACTCCGCAAGCTCTACTTTCCAGCGACCCGCTTGCCGCTCATCTCACGTTCGAATTCGAACTCTTCGGACCAGATCCAAGCGCTGAGGCGGTCACCCTCGATGCTGCCCTCGAAGCCCAGGGTCGCGCCAAAGTCCGCGACCTCGATGCCAAAGGTGAGCAGGCCCTTTTCGAACTTCAGATTGACCACCTTGAAATCGGCCTCGAACTGCGAATTCTCATAGCTGGCAGTCATGTCGCTGGCGATCTTCAAGATGCTTGCCCCACCCTCGCCGGAGACGGCGCGCAATTCCCAAGTGCCCACTGGACTGGCCTCTCCCGCGGGACTAGCAGCCTTCTTCGCCGCTGCAGCCTCTGCTTCAGCTTCGGCTGCGGCCAGCTCGGCCACGGATTCAACCAGCACCCGTGCCTTCATGTCATAGCGCTGGCCATTGACCAGCTGGAGGTAGTCTGGCTCACCGGGCAGCACTGGCTTGCTCCGGTCATAGAAGTGCACATTGCGACCTTCGCGAGTGAATACCTCGGCAACGCTACCCTGCACGATGATCGAAGCGGCCTCGTCGAGACCGATGCCGAGCAGCTGCGGATGATTGTTGGCCAGTGCAGTCATGTCGAGCAGACGGCCACGCTGAGTAAAGTGCTGATCGATGGCGACACCGGTCAGAAAGCCCAGGCCCTGATGATAGCCTTCGGCCATGGGATCCGCGTTACCCAGAGAGTTGCCCCGAGCCATGTAGGAACCTTGGATGGATGCTCCGGCGGAGGAACCGCCGATCACTCCACCGCGGGCAAGCACATCGTGCATCAACTTGTGGGCGGTGGTGTGCTGGTAGCTATCCACCAGATTCCATTGACGGCCACCACCAAACCAAATCCCCCGCGCTTTGCGCAGGGGAGCCAGGAATTCTTCGTCACCATTCGACTTGTTCCGGTCCTTGGTATGAATCCAGGCCACGTTCTTGGCTCCGGCCTTCCGCCAACCTGCGAGGATGCGGGGTTCCGTGTTGATCGCTTCTTCTTCGCTACATGGCACGTACACCAGTAAGGCCTCCGGACCGCCAGCCAGCTCGATGAATCGCTCTGTCATTCCTGGAGGGCTGCCACCGCCACCAACGATGATGAGAGTTCCTCTCTCCAGGTACGGAGCAGGTGGCTTCTCTGCGGGAAAGGGCGCGCGTGTTCTGGCGCTTGCCGCCCGACTCAGCATCATCAGATCCCCCAGGCGACGGGGACGCCAAGCTGGTGGCGCGCTGTTCTGTTGGCCGCGACCACGTCCGGCGCGCTGCCCCCGTGCTCCACCTGCTCCACGCGCTCCGCGCTGCCCATTACCCCGCTGTCTGGCCTGCGGCTGTGGAAAGCGGGGCAGAGGATTACGCTGGCTATAGGGGGAGATCTCACGATTGATCTGCTCCACCCGCAAAGGCAACTGCTCCGTGGCGGCGACACATGCATAGACCGAGCCGGTCCCCAGCACGTCGATGAAGCGATGGTGCAGCACCATGCTCGTGTCCCGGTCGATACCGAGACCGACAAGATTCGCTTGCGCGGCAATCACGCCGAGCATTCGCTTACGCCGGTTCATGCCGGTGAAATCAACATCGATCACGGCACCTGGAATCAGATCGAGCCCGGTTGCCAAGCTCGCTTGCGGCAAGCCGCCGGTAATCATGACCTTGGACAATGCCTTGCAGACTTCGCCGTTGCCGCCGACCAGGCCACCACGCGCGATGAGTGCACGCAATTCTGCTTCCACCAAACCGCCCTGGTAGACCTCGGCGAAGAGCGCGGCCGAAGCTGCTTGGATCCAAACTGCAGTCGCCGCTTTGATCGGCTGCACAAAGGAGTCCAACTGCGCGGCAGCTCGGGACAGGCTGTGCATCACCTCAACGCGACCTGCGCCAAGTTGTGCAAAGGACTGGAGAAGCTCGTCCCCTGGAGGATCATCGCTGGCGGCGAGGACAACGATAATGGCCTTGTCCTTGCCAGCCATCTCCACGAAGCGTTGCATGCTTTCCTCCGGCAGATCCCCGCCCCCACCGACAAAGAGCGTTCCCTTCAATCTCGGGATCGGCTCCGGTGCCGTCGGATCGTACTGCGCCGGCAAGACTACCGAACTGGCCCAGGTGACGATCCCGAGCACGAGGGAGGCGGAGCGGAGACTGAGCGAGGGGGAGGTCAACTGCATGGCGGGATCCTCTGAAGGATGGACGGTTTCCCAGACTTCGTTGTATCCGATGCCACAAGGACGGTCCAGCGGAGTGGATCGACGCTCAAGGCGAGTTCGAGCCTTGCTAGAGATCTGCCCATGCAGGAGAGTTGTCCCAACAATGCAATGGGCAAGTCACTCCCGCTGATACTCATTCTCTGCACTGCGATCCACCTGCGGGCGCAAACTGAAGCAGCCAACATCGTCATCATCGTCTCCGACGATGCAGGCTACGCTGACTTCTCCATGCATGGCAGTGCGCAGATGCGCAGTCCACGTATCGACTCCATCGCTGCGAATGGAGTGCGCTTCGCACAAGGGTACGTGAGCGCCCCAGTCTGCAGTCCTTCCCGTGCAGGACTCCTCACAGGCAGGTATCAGCAACGCTTCGGCCACGAACTCAATATTCCGCCACGCTACAGCGAGGAAAACGGACTACCCCTGGGCGAAGTACTCCTGCCGACACATCTGCAGTCACATGGCTACCGCACGATTGGCCTGGGGAAGTGGCACCTGGGCTACGCCCCACAGTTTCATCCACTGAGCCGAGGCTTTGATGACTTCTACGGCTTTCTGCAGGGTGCGCGGAGCTACCGACCCCTGACAGAACCGACACGCCTCAACCGCCTTCTGCGTGATCGCCAGGTCCTGGCGGAAGAGTTCGAGTACCTCACGGATAGCTTGGCGGCGGAAGCAGCGGCCTACATCAGGAAGCACCGGGAGGAGCCCTTCTTTCTGTACTTGAGCTTCAATGCGGTGCACACGCCAATGCACGCGAAGGAAGATGAACTCGCGAAGCGGAATGATGTGCCAGGGCAACGGCGACGAAAGCTGGCAGCGATGACCGCGTCCCTTGATGCCGGGGTCGGCGTGGTCCTGGATGCCCTGCAGGCAAATGGTCTCTGGGAGAACACTTTGCTGGTGTTCTTGAATGACAACGGCGGAGCGAACAACAACGCATCGAGCAACGCACCTCTGCGTGGGAGCAAGGGCACTCTCTTCGAAGGTGGCGTACGCGTCCCCTTCTTGATGCAGTGGCCAGCGCGGCTACCGAAGGGCCTGGTCTACGAAAACCCAGTGATCAGCTTGGACCTGTTGCCAACGGCTTTGGCCGCCAGCGGCGCCGAACAAGTCGGCGAGCAAAACTTGGATGGGGTCGATCTAGTCCCCTACCTCTTGGGAGATCAGCAAGGCAGGCCGCATGCACAACTTTTCTGGCGACACGGCAGCAAGCGGGCTGTGCGCCGGGGAGATCTGAAACTGATATCCATGGGAAACGAGCCCTGGATGTTATTCGATCTGGCGAAGGACCCGGAGGAATCGAAGAACCTCGCGAACGAAGGGCAGGAGACAGTCGCTGAACTGGCCGATCTCTATGCGCTCTGGAATGCCGAATTGGTGGCCCCGCTCTGGCGCTATGGTAGATGAGTACCTGAGCACGCGAAGCTCGACGCCCTTCTGGATTCTCGCAGCCCTGATTCTGACCGCCTATCTGAGTCCTTGGTTGCTGCAGGGACATGACGCGCAGCTGCGGATCCACGACAACCTGGACTTCACCCGCGCACCACTCCGTGCCGATCCAAGCCTCCTCCTGGCGCCCTCAGATCAGGTCATGCCGCAACTGATGAATGGCCTGCCGCGGCGTGCCTTCGGCTCCGAATTCAATTTGGAAACCCTGCTGGCGAGCCTGCTCCCACGCTTCGAGGGTTCACTCGTCAACCAGATCCTCCTGCGGCTCCTGGCACTCGGCGGCATGTTTTTGCTCCTGGGACTGTTCATTCCTCGCGAACAAGATCCGCGCGGTCTGATCCGGATCGGGGTGGCAACATGCTTCGCTCTTCTGCCGTACTACCCATGGTTTGGTGGCACGATCCCCGGCATGGCTCTGCAGGCATGGGCCTTCATTGCGATCCTGCGTGGCCCGGGCCGCCCGACACACTGGCTAACTCTGGCACTCGTGCCCCTCTACTCGCGATTGCTCATCGCCCCCTTGTTCTTGCTCATGGCCTTCGGATTCACCTGGCTCAATCTCGCAGTGGCTTCGCGGCGAGCGAACTTGCGGTTGTTGGCGGCGCTCCTGCTCAGCAGCCTGGTCTACCTGGCCTGTGAATACCGACTACTCGCCTATGCCCTGGGCGAGTCCGGGCTAGCCTCACACCGCGTCGAATTCGGCCCCTTCGCCCAGAGTATCGGTGGCGCATTGGATGCCGCCAAGGGCTACTTCTTTGACGGCCACAAGGACCACGGCGCCACCCATGCGCGACCTCTCGTTCTCCTGACCCTGGCCCTGAGCTTGTGCCTTCTGGTCTGGCGCTCAATCCGCAGCCAGAAGTCCATAGGGCGACAGCATCTACTCCTCTATCCGATCCTTGTGGCGATTCTGGCTGCGCTCTGGGCGGGTCTCTATCGCTGGCGACCTATCCAGGAGTTCATGCAGGACCAGCTACTCACTCTCAGTTTGATCCAGTGGGATCGAACTTACTTGCTGCTGCCCATCGCCATGTACTTGGCATTCGCAATGGCATTGGTGAACTTGGGGAAACTCGCCTTCATCGGCCGCTTCCTCGTGCCAGCGATCTTATTGGCTCAGGTCGGCATCCTCTTCCTGCATAGTGATCACCAACAGGGGCGCGAGGAGGGTGAGGCTAGCTATGCCGAGTTCTTCGCCTTCGAGCAGATGCGCGAAATCAAGGCCTTCATTGGCACTGAACCTGATTCCTATCGCATCGTCAGCCTCGGCATGTATCCGAGTATCGCGGCCGAGAGTGGGATGTACTGTCTCGACGCCTACATTCAGGACTATCCTCTCAGCTACAAGCACGAGTTCCGCCGAGTGATCCGCGGCGAACTCGACAAGAACCCCGCGCTGGAGAACTATTACGACGCCTGGGGCTCGCGCTGTTATCTCTTCGTCGATGATCTCGACGAAGCAGGCCGCCGGTTCTTGAACCGTAGGGAGAGCGTTCACGAGATCAGCTCTCTCGACCTGGATCTAGCTGCGCTCTATGCCATGGGCGCGCGCTACATCCTGTCGGCGGCGCGAATCGGGCCCGACGCCCTCGCTGGGCTCAGTTTACTCAAGGTCTTTGAGCGTGAAGACTCGGCCTGGAGCATTCACCTCTATGCGATCGAGGAACCAGGCTAGGAAGGCTTGGCTCCAATCCACCGATTGGTGAACCGGAGCCAGGCCCTGCATTCTCAGCGATTGCCAGAACCGCTGCCGCTCGTGCCCACGGGCTCACCTACCGGCGCCTTCTTCGCCTCCGGCTTGATGAGGCCGGCTTCGAGAGCTTCCTTGTAGCTAGGTGCGTCGGGGATCTTCTCCGCGATGCGCTCATGGAAAGGCACGCCACGGAGCATCCACTCGGGAGCCGGAGCGCCCTTCAGATGATGGTCGAAAAACTCCTGCATGCGGCGGGTCCAGTCGCGCTTGTTTTGCGACTTGCGCAGGCCGTGGTCCTCATTGTTGTAGTTCATGAGGTAGGCCTCCTTGCCCAGGCGACGCAAAGCGACGAAGAACTCGATGCCTTGATACCAGGGCACCGCACCGTCCTTGTCGTTGTGCAGGATGATCACCGGCGTGCTCACCTTATCCAGGTAGAAGAGAGGTGAATTCTCCCAGTAGCGCATGGGGGCTTCCCAAATGCTCTTGCCGATACGGGACTGGGTCTTCTCGTACTGGAACTGACGAGTCATGCCCGAGCTCCAGCGAATGCCACCGTAGGCACTGAACATGTTCACCACCGGCGCCCCTGACTCGGCGGCGGCAAAGAGATCCGTGCGCGTAATCAAGTGCGCAGTCTGATAGCCACCCCAGGAGTGGCCAGCCATGCCGATCGCATCTCGATCGATAAAGCCCTTGGTGAGCAGATGCTGCACGCCGGAGACGACACACTTCTCGGATGACTCACCGGGGTAACCCTCCGTATAGACGATGTCCGGCACGAACCAGAGATAGCCGTTGGACACATAGTAGGCCGCGTTCGGTGAAGTGCCCGTCGCTGGGGTAACAAAGCGGTGGATGCCCTGAGAGCTGCGCTCATAGAAGTAGGTCATCATGGGGTACTTCTTCTTCGGGTCGAAGCCATCGGGCTTGACCAGGTAACCCTTGAGGTCCACACCATCATCAGACCGCCAGTTGACGAGCTCGGCCTTACCCCAGCTGAACTTGTCCAGGACCTTGCCGACTTCGGTGAGCTTCTTGGCCTTACCGAAGGCGAGATCCGAGGTCCAGACATCTGGGTACTCATCGAAGCGGCTGAAGCTCATGAACAGGCGATCCGCGTCCGCCGGACGATTCACACCACCGATGGACTTGTCCACCATGACGAGCTTGCGTGGCCTGCCCGTGTCCTCGAG